>NZ_JBLVPV010000010.1:0-142362 GCF_048286775.1 Flavobacterium glycogeni | reverse complement strand
ACTATTACAATAACGAAAGAATCAAATCAAATTTAAACAAAATGAGCCCGATAAAATATCGAGCTCACTATTGTCAAAATTAATTATAAATTTGTCTAAACTTTTGGGTGCAGTCTATTTAAAAGGACTTAAACGAGGTTTGTTTTTATGCTGGTTTGTACCGATTTAGATTTTTAGAACGGTTGTGCAACAGCTACCGATGTTGTGCGTTCGGTTTTTTTTCACGCCATTACCGCTATCATTTTTAAAGTCTGTTCGCCCAAAGTTCTGTCCCCTATGATTTCAACTGTATCAAATACTTGTTCAGGTTTCCAACTTTTTGAAAACAGTTTCCAAGCTGTATTTGGGTCAATTGTTACTTGGCAATTAGCATTAAGATTATCGTCTTTACTTAATATCCAGCTATCATCTGTTTTTATGATGCTCCACAGTCCACCAATATCTGTTGAAACTTTGAGTGACACAACTGTTCTAATTTCTGCAGGAACATCACTGAAAGTATGAGGGAAGGCATACATAAATGTATCAAGGAATGGATAGTATAGCTCTTTAGTCATAATTCCTGGCTTCCCAACTGCATCTCTAATTTGTTGTTGATGCAAAAATTTTTCGGTGTATTCCCTTGCAATGTGAAACCAATTTTGAGATGTTTCTTGTCCTGCCCAAGCAACTGAAAACACAGAGTTATCATATGGATTTAACGTTTGAAGATGTTCAAAATATTCACCCCCTGTTATTTCTAAAAGATTTGTCAATACTTGTGGACTTAATCTTTTTGTAGCATTTGTCCAAGTCGCATTCAAATGATTTAAAAAAGCAACAAGGTCTTGATAAGAGTTTATATTTTCAGGTTTTTCTCCAAAATAGCCGTCCCTTGATGTTGATAAGGCTCTCAGATTTCCGTCAAGCAGGTGAGAAGCTACATCTTTTACTTTCCATAGTTTTGCAATTGTTTGAGCATCCCACTCTTCCTCTGTTAGAGATTTTAAAAGTTCAATTAGCATCTTGTCCAATATTGGAAAAAGATGTAAAGTCTGTATTTTGATTTCATCTTTCATTTTCTACGCTCTCGTTTTAAGCTGACGCACAACGTCAGTCCGTCAAAAAACCTCCAAACGAACTGATTTTTATTAATTAGAAAGTAAATATATGAGATTTAAACTATAGTTATTTTTCTTTTTAACTACCGATTCCGTTTAACACAGGTTTCATTCTTGGCTTTACCCAACGAAACCTTAGTTGTTAAGGACAGGGCTTTTTATATAGTTAAGATTCATTTTCAGATAAGCACAAACAATCCAAATGCAAAACCATTTTCAAATTAAGTCTAAAACCCAAATCTCGTGAAGGTAATATTAGCGGTTCGTTATTTTCCTGTCAGTCGTTTCTTTATTGCTCTTTAACTACATTATAAAAATTGTAATCTGTATTTGTTGCATCAGTAATACCAATATTTCGTCCGATTGTAACTATCTGTCCTCTGTGATAAGTTCCGTGGTTTATCACTTGCATCAAGTAGTCATATTTTGGCAATTCACATTGAAACCAAGGACTTTCAATTTTTACTTTTTTTGATAATTCTTCTTCCGTAAATGAATTAATAAGTTCTACCAAAAGGGTTGACCTATTTGATAAACCTTTCAATATCTCACCTGTTACTAATTCCACGTTTTCCCTTTTATCAAATTCAGGGGTCTCCGCTATTATAGAATACCAGTATTCTTCGGTCGCCCAAATATGATTAAGTGTCTTAATGATACTTGAATAACTTGAAGGCAGTTCCTTAAAAAGTAATTCGTCTGATTTTGTAGAAAGCCATTTAACAAATTGTTCGTTTACCCATAAATTGTAGTCGGCATAATTTGTCATTAAATTTTTTTAAGCTCATAATTATTTATTTTGGGTTTGAAATTTTCAGGGTTTGTCTCTTCCAATAAATCGCTGTTTGCCCAGCAAAAAATTTACAGCTTTAATTACGTTTCTATCTATACTTTCCTCTGTTTTTAGAAACGATAAATATCTAACAATTTCTAATTGAAGAGAAGGTCGTAAGTTGTTAAATATTTCCTCTGCTTTTTTATTTTTTTCTAGTGCTTTTGTAAATTTTGGGTGTATTGGAATTACTCTTTTTTCTGGGTCAAAAACTATTTCAAAGTTCGCGGTGTCGCCAACTTCTTTTTTAGCCATTTTTCTCATTGGCGTATTTAAGTATAATCTCCAATGTCCACTATACTTAATTAGTGTTTGAATAAATTCGTGTCCGTCTATTTTTAACTTTACAGGAATTTTTCCTTTGTCTTTGTTTGCCTGAATGAAAATAGATTTTAAGATATTCTCTGGTATATAGACAAATGGATTTATTCCAATTATTTCAATTTCTGCCGAAAATATATCTGTCTTAATTTTGTCCATTTTCTGTTGTCTGTGTCGTTCGGTGCGGTGGGAATTAGAAGTACAAATGTTCATTTAAGCATAAATGGTGATTAGAATCCCATTGTTCAAATTTAGCACATCAGCCCCACTTGCACAAAACCGTTAATGGCTATTTTTTATTTTTCGCTGTTTATTAATTCCCAAATTTTGTCGTTATAGTTTTGTTTTGTAATTCCTGTAAGTTTTTCAAGAACGTTGTAATAACTTACGTTTCCTTTCTCAATTTTTCCAGAGTTTAGTAATTCCCAAACTCCCGCAAAACCTTTTTCTTTCTCAATTTTTTGAATAAGTAATGAATTAACAATATTGTCAGCAGAATTATTAAATTCTTTGGATTTAAAATTAACTGGATTTTCTTTTATTTCTGTCCAATCTGTTTTTTTATTACTTGCAATTTGTAGTTTAAATTCTTTGAAAATTTCTTTCCAACTTAAACCCCAACTTCCACCATAAATATAAGCACAACCTTCATCAACAGATCTATTTACTTTATTTCTTGGAATTACTAAACTTAATCTATCGTGCCATAAATCATGTGGGTCAAAATTATCAAAGTTTGCATTTTTGTTTCCAAGTAATATAATTTGTTTACTTTCATTCGAAGAATTCCAAACACTTGAAGTTCGACCATTATAGTCTGATTTATATTGAACACCAATTAATTTTTGAATTTCTGTTAAGTTTTCACAACAATAAAATTCAGTTATTTTAGTTTCAGATTTTAGTTTTTTATCAAATAATGTTGCTAATTTATTAAATTCTTTCGCGTTGGCTTTATTAAGTGTATTTTGATAATGAAAAATAGTATTTCCAATTTTTTCAACTTTCCAATTTTTCGTATTTAATAAAAGTGGCGAAGAAAACAAGAATGATTGATCTGATTTATGAGCAATAAATTCAAAACTTGTTCTCAACATTACATTGTTTTCATTAACTCCAATATAAGAAACCTGAACTAAATACTGATTTTCATTTAATGAAACAATATTTGTTAGATATGGTTTGTAGAAATAGTCGTCTTTAAACTTTCCACTTTTTTCAATTCCATTTATTTCGTCTAATAAAATGAAAGTTTCCACTTTTTCAGTTTCCAAAACAAATTTATTTTCAATATTAGGTTTTTGTGCAGAAACTAAAAAATCATTTAAATTTGAAATTAAAGCCTTACTTTGAATACTATCTTTTGGCAAAATAATATTTGGATTTAACCGTAATGGATTTGTTTGCGCGTTAATAAAAATTGTAGTAATTAATAATACTAGAGTTGTTAAATTTTTTAATTTCATTTTTTGATTTTTTTACGCCCCACAAACATAACTAATTTATCATAAAAAGATTACATTATTATAGTAATTCCTTTCTGTTTTATCAATTAAAACAAAACCTTTCATTCAAAGTTTCAAAAACTAAAAAACCCTTCCAGAGTTTGAAACACTGAAAGGGTTGAAATCCTGAAAAGGGTTCAAGAACGTGAAATTTCACGTCTGAGGCAGCGAATAATAGGGCATTCCAAAAAAAAGCGATTTCTAAGAAAAGCGATTTTTGCATGTTATTTTACCAAGCGATCGGGGTGTGCTAATTTTCAGCAACAAGTTAATTTTTGTTGAAGTTTATTCCAAATAAGAGCCGTTTTTGGAATTGACACCAATACGTGAACTAACGCAATTAAAATCGCACCTGGTAAAAGATTCTTCACAATCAAATTAAGGATTCCATAGCTTTGATAGTGTTGAAAATTGGAAACGATTGTAATTCCGCTTTCTGTTAGTTTTAATTTCAGAGATAGGAATACTGCAATTGATGAAAAATGAAAACCATTTACAAAAAGATGTAAAATATATTCCCAGCGCGGAAGCCCACCCATAAATTGTCTACTGTCTTTTTCTAAAAAGGCATCTATGCCTAAAACAATAATATCAACTACAACAATAAACATCCCTATATAAAAGCTGGCATTACTATCTTGTTTTAAAAATAAGAAATACAAAATGCATGGAAATAAAATGGCTCTTATTGTATGTGTAAGATGCTCCTTTCTACTCTCACGATTGTTATGAAGTTTATATTTTAGAATATGTAAATAAAACCCATCATACAGGGCTAACAGTGCAAAAAGCACGATTAAAATTGAAGAAATAAAAAAAGCTACTTCCATAAATTAATTATTATATTGTTTAGTAAAATGAATTAAACCATTGATTTGTTGCAATAAGTTGATTTTTCAAAATCTCTTATATTTATGGATATTATAGGAACTTCCGGAAACATCATTTTAAGTTTTCCTATAATCGCTTTTGAAAGATTACTTTTTTGATTTGTATTTCTACCTTCCATTATGTTTGCGAAAATATGTATAAAATCATCTTTCGAATTTCCAATATTGTAATATTGGTATGGATTAATCCTCACTTTAATATCTCCTTCGTCAAAAAGTTTAGTTGATTCTGCCGAATTATATACCTCTTGCATTATTTCTTCAGGAGATTTCAACTTTAGTATATTTTCGGAACATTCAATTACAAAATGTGGCATAATTTTACTTGTTTTTCGTTTATTTTCTATTTCCCGTCAGGTACTTCATAATTGCTAACATTTTGCAGCTTACCGAAAGTGGGACTTTCAGAGCATCATCCGCCAAGCTATGATTAATGTTTATAAGAGCCGAAAAGTTTCTGTAACCAAGTCCGCCCTGCTTCATATCCGTTTTGTTTTAAGTTTTAGTCCTGTAGAAATTATGGTCAAATCATATTGATTCGTTTGTTGGTTGAGGGTAAATGTATAACCGTCCTTTGTTGTTGGGCTTTCA
Organism: Flavobacterium glycogeni; assembly: GCF_048286775.1. NCBI lineage: Bacteria > Pseudomonadati > Bacteroidota > Flavobacteriia > Flavobacteriales > Flavobacteriaceae > Flavobacterium > Flavobacterium glycogeni. The sequence goes on along the minus strand of NZ_JBLVPV010000010.1, from coordinate 137,123 downwards.
AAAAAAGTATTTTCGCTGTCGGGGTGCAGTTCCGATTTTTCTCCATTGGGTTCAACGTAAAATAATTTGTTGTCCATTATTTCAATCGAAAATGTTTCTGTCAAGTCAGCTTCCAATGCAAAATTCCCTGTATATTTTTTTAGTGTTTCTGTTGAAACCGGAATGGCTACACGATTTATTTTATGAGGGACTTCATACGGTTTGTTATCAAGAACATTTATAATGTCAGCAGTCGCTTCCTGAATTGGAAAATCCGTGTAATTTGAAACTAAAATGAAAGTTACCTCTGTTTTTAAATTCTTATAGAAATAGGCTCTGTAACCAGATCTTCCGCCAGCTTGAATCAGGACACTATCCTGTCCGAACATTTCAAGTGCCAATGATTTTTTCAAAGGTTTACCTGATACAATTTGTTGGCTGAAACTATACAAGTCACTAATAGTGGAAAGATAATTTCCTGTTTCAGATCGGTTTATATTTTTTTTGGAAGTTGGAATTACTTTTCCATTTTCGTTGTCAAAACCATAAGCAAATTTTGGAACTGACTTTGCAGCGTTAAACTCCAAGGTGTTATTCAATTTCATTTTCTTAAAAATATCATCTTGTATAAACGCCAAATATCCGTTGCCTGAAGTTTTATCAATAATGTAATGCAAAAGGAAATAACCAACATTAGAGTAAAGCGTTTGGGTTCCCGGTTCAAATTGCAACTTCTCCAATTTTGCTAAGGCAACAATTTTTGGAAGTGATAAACTGTCATAGGCATCTTTGCTTGTAAGCTCTCTCGGCAAACCCGATTGATGATGCATTAATTGTTCAATCGTTATTTTTTCACCGTTTGGAAAATCGGGAATGAACTTGTTTACCTTATCCGTGAGTTGCAGTTTTTTTAACTCGGCAAGTTTTAAAATGCTGAACTTAATAAAAACTTTTGAAACAGAACCAATAATAAATTTGCTGTCTCTTGTGACTTTTAAACTATCGGTCTCACCAACGATGTTGTAGGTTTTATCAAGAAGAATTTGCCCACGTTTTGAAATAATAACATTGCCGTTAAAATTTTTCAGGTTGGTCAAAGCGGTAAAATACTCGTCAAGTTTATACGTTAAGCTGTCTTTTTTTGCTTGTCCAAAAACACCAGCTGATACTAATAAAAGCAATAAAAGTGTTGAAAATTGTTTCATTTGTTTGTTTTTAATTAGGCTTTAATTATGCCGCTGTTGCATTACCGCTTACTTTCTATGGCTCAGCTACCTCAACTGTCCGTAAACCCTTAAATAAAAGCCAAAAGCTCAGTACTATATCGAAGATAGCCATCGGCGTATCGAACCACCATAGGTTAACAATCTTGTCGAAGTTGGGGAAAATGTAGAAAATTAAAGTACACGCTACGCAAAACACAGACGAAATTATGCCGAAGACTGCCAGTGCCCTAGGTATATAGCGGGACTTCAACCACAGGTAGCCAGACAGTGTGGAAGCGAATGCACCAAACAGCAGGCCAACATAATAGTAGTCAACACTCGATGCGAGACGGAACCTCGCTAAAGCCTGCAATCGATCCCCTTCAAATGCTCGCAAGTAATTGTCGTCTCCCAGAAATCGCAATGCGTCAAAGAGATTGAGTGTCATAATAAGCCACATTAAAACCCAGATAAGCCTCCAGAATGTCGCAAGCAAAGTAATTCCCCGACTGACTGGTTTTAGGATTACGTAAAGCGCTGTAAGAAGTACGACAACGCCTAAGCAATAAATAAGATTGCCAACGATACCAATCCGAAAGAGTTGTTCGTGTGCCAAAATATTCTGAGCGGTTTCCGTGGCATTGTTCTCGATAATAAGAGGATCGAAGATACCAAAATTGACGTAGACCAGAGTTGCGAACGTGATTAGATAAGCAAGTCCCGCGACTCTTGCGGCTTTGCGTTGTGACTTGTTAATAGTGCTGGTTGTCATTTTATTTTGTTTAAATATTGTTTTAATCGTTATTAATTCCTTAAGCATAACGTCCCCGCCGGCTTTGTGAAGTTTGGGGAACGGTTTGCCCAAATGTATTGATTTAAGATAAAGTTTACAAATACAAAACCACCATAAATTTAAGACTTAAAGCCCAAATTTCGCCAAACTGCGGTTAGCGGTTCGGCTATATTGTTGCCAATATTTCCATTGCCTTTTTTTCTTTACCTGATATTGTTTTTAAAATGTCTGATGCTTGTTGAATATATTTATAGTCTTTCGTTTGGCTCACTTTCTCAAATAGTTGAGAAACCGAAGTCCAAAGTTCCGCAATTTCTACAAATACTTCATGTCCTGCCTTTAATTTGTCAAGTTTAAGCAAGTCGTAACTTTCTTTTAAAAAGTCTCGGTACAAGTTTCTGAATAATGCTCCACCTGTTCCTGCTTTTTCCATAAGCATCGCAGATGTTTTAAAGTCGTTTTCAATGTCTTTACTGGTCTTAAACCATTTGATTATTTCTGTGCTTGTTTTTAAAATTCCCTTGTAGCCAATATTTGTTATTGGTGGATTTAAATATTCGGTAGCATTATTTCTGATTGCTGTAATGATTGCAGTTTTCAAGTCAAATCTGGTGTCTGTCTTACGCAAAGTGTAATATAAATTTTTAGATGACATTGGACCTTTTTCGGCTCTTGCTAATGCTATACTTTTCAAACTTGTTTTTACTTGCCCACCTTGTTGTTTTGTGTCCACCAAAAATGCGTTTTCATTGTCGTAACCATAAATCGCTGTATAATGTCCCGCAAAATGGAAAGGTCTGGAAAAATAGTGTAAATGAAAACAGTCCAATTTTAAACCGACTGCTTGTCCGTTGTCAATAAGTTCTTTTACATTGTCCCAAGCCTTTTGAGTCGATCCAGTTTCCTTAACTGTCAATTCAATGTTTAGATTTCTTGCAATATTCACAGTTAATACGTCAGGTTTTACTCGTCCGCCAATGAAAGGGAAATTCATTGATTTCATATTCCAAAAAATAAAGCCAAGTCCTTCACCTAAACCAAAAAGCATTGGTTCGGAAAGTTCAATTCCAATCTGTCGTAACAAAGTTCCTGTCGCTGTTGTTTCACAATGTTGTCCGTCAAATGGTTTTATGTTCTCTATTTTCATTGTTTACCATGATGCTGTTTTAGTTGAGCGCTAACGGTTTTCGGCTTGGTGAGGTTGGGAAATTCAGAGCAGAATATTTTTGGCTAGATAAAAATACGGATTAAAAAGTTAATTCCACAAAAGTCCGATATTGCCAAACTGCGGTTAGCAGAATTTTTTATTTGTTTAGTTCAAAAGCTATTGTAAATATTTTAAAATCAGAAATTTAGGTTAAGGTAAATATCATGTCCAATTGCTTTTTGTTAACCGATTTGGGTATTATTTTCATCATTTTGTTTCTGAACCAGATTCCTAGGTCGTTTTCTATATGCGCCATTTTACCAACTGTCCAACTCGTATTTACTATTTTATGTGCTTTTTTTATTCGTAGTTTTTCATATTCCGCAAAAGTTTCTTCCAAGGCGATACCTTCGTCAAGAAGTTTACCTAAAGTATAAGCGTCTTCAATGGCTTGGCAAGCACCTTGTCCCATATTAGGTGTTGTGGCGTGAGCCGCATCACCAATTAGGCAAATATTTTTGTCCTGCCATTTTTTAATTGGTTTTAGGTCAATAATATCATTTACAATTATTTGATCTTTGCTGGTTGCCAAAATTAAACTCAAAATCTCGCTGTGAAATTCGCTAAAATATTCTGTCAAATTTACTTCATCTGATTTTACAATTTTTGAGTTTGCCAAAGCATACCAATATACTTTTTTATCACTGATTTTTACAAAGCCAAATCGCTTTCCTTTTCCCCAAGCTTCGTTAAGTTCGTTATGATATTTTTGAGGTAAATCTATTTCGCAAATCCCTCTCCAACATATTTGGTTTGCGTTACGCAATGTGCTTTTTTCAAACAATTGGTTTCTAACAACCGAATTTATCCCGTCTGCACCAATTACAAGTTTGCTTTCTACGATTGAGTTGTCTTCAAAAGTCAGTTTGAATAATTCTGCTTTTTCAATTTTAGAAAGTCGTTTTGATAGATTTATATTGTTGTAGCCTATTTCGTTGGCAAGTATTTTTTGTAATTCTCCTCTGTGTATGGCAATATTATGGACATCATATTTTCTTTCGTACTCGGTTAAGTCAACTACAGAAATAGTGTTAAGTTGTGTGTCTGTAATCTTCATATAAGAAATTTTGTTTCCTGCTTTTTCAATTTTGTCTTGAATGCCTAGTTTTTGAAATACTTGCATTGCATTGTTTGCAAGTATTATTCCTGCTCCAACAGGTTTAATTTCTGCCGAACTTTCAAAAATGGTTACATTCAGTCCTTTTTGTTTAAGTGTTAACGCAGTTGTAAGTCCTCCAATTCCTGCTCCAATTATGTTTACAGTTTCTGTCATCATTTCTGTCGTTTCTTTCGTTGTGAGGTGTCTCGGTAAAATTTCTACTGACGTCAGTTCTCCCGAAGCGTCGGGATAAAAACCTCCAAACGAACTCAATTTTGTTAATTACAAAGTAAATATATGGATTTAAACTACAATCGAAATTCTTTCTGTAAAAAGTCGCTTGATGGTTCTTAAAAGAAAACAATTCGTGAAAAGCGTTAAAAACCGCTGTTAGAACCCCAAAATACAAAGCCAATACTTTTAGCTATTGTTTTAATAGATTTTGGTCTATTAAATTAAAAATTCAGCGCAGATTGTAGGCTGTTAAAATCACTTGAACCGACGAAAATTATCATTAAAAACTAATTACACCCAACAGGTTAATAATAATAATAATAATAATCAGACATCATCTAAAATGCCCTTATAGTTGCCATTCCAAAAATCACGGTAAGAATTTAAGCGTTGGCCGCAGGGAGGCCCCCAGAGTCGAGTGTAAAACACGAGCGGCTTGGGTCGCGATAGGAAAATCTGTCCGATGATTTTTGGTATAAAAATATTCAGGCTTGATTTTTTTGTTTCTTTTGAAATCGAAAATTCACGAACTTCAATAAATTATGAACTCGTGAGTAATCAAAAAAAAAGATTTTCATCTACAAAAATAGTTAAAAAGGGGAATAACTCCCCCCTATTTCTTCATCATTTAGTGATGCAGTCAACAGTTGTAAATTTAAATTTCACACGCTCAAAATCTATAGGTGAGCCTTTAACAAAATAAGAGGCCCCCATAGTAGTTTGTATTTTCCCATTACCTAAAATAAGTTCGTTCCCTCGCTTTAGAAATGCCATTGGATTTTTATATGTTACTTTTTCATTAGCGCCCTGAATAAAGGTGTAGCTGGCAAATAATGTATCTCCACTGAATTCTCCAGCGATTTTCCCAACCTTTTTTGGCATATTAAAAAATTTCATCACCATATCCCCGATTATTTTTCCGTTTTTTAAAGTGTTCATTTTTAATTCAATAGTATCTTGTTCATACAGCGCTTTATAGCATTGGACACTGATAGGTTTTTCAGCTTGGACTTGGGTAGATTTACCAACTTTTTGGTTTTCATTTTTTTTACAACTTTGGAATCCTATACAAGCAAACAGCAAACAAAAAAGAACTGGAGTTTTCATAATAGTAAATATTTAGTTAATAATTGTAGGAATAACAATTGCTAATTTACGCATAAATAGCGTGTAATAGTAAAGCTTTAATAGCATTTAAATAATAAATGATCTATTCAAAAACAAAAGTTGTTTCTTTTTTGGTTTCTTCACAATTTTCAAGAACTGTATAGTCCCAACATTGTAATCTCGACGAAGGAGCGATCTCCATAGCAACACGACAATCTTAGCAAAATCTATAGCAGCATAAACTCACGGTAACGTCCTCCCTACGCCTTTATAGTTGCCATACCAGAAAATCACAGTAAGAATTTAAGCGTTAGCCGAAGGAAGTAACCCACGAGTCGAGTGTGAAACACGAGCGACTGAGGTCACGATAGGAAAATACGTCGGATGATTTTTGGTGTAAAAATATTAAGAATCCTATATCATCCTTGTATTCATAACCGTAAAGACAAACTAGAAATTGAAAATATAAAAAACAAAATGAAGGTTTTTATTGATGAAGGTACGGAAGGTTTTTCGTTTAAAGAATTAAGTACTAAATTACTGTAATTAAGAAAGAGTTGGTTGTGTTAGTAAAGGGAAGAGTATAAATAAAATAATATCTAACGTTTATGATGGGCTATCTAGTAAAATATTCAGATTTTTATGGAACACCTGTTCCTGATAATTCAATTGAATTAATTCTTCTCAATACTATAGAAAAAAAAGAGAAAGAAGATCAACGAACTGCAAAGATATCTTCAACCGAACGCGCTTCTTGAATACTCACTAGGATAAAGTCTGAAGATTAAACACTACTTCAATTTTTGTTCCTTCTCCAATCTTTGATTCAATGTTAAATTGACCTTCTAAAGAATTCGCTCTTTCTTTCATATTATTTAATCCAATACCATCTTTTTTATTTTTAATATCAAATCCTTTTCCGTCATCAGTAATACTCAGTTCTAAAATATTGTTTTCTTTTTTCTGAATTTTCACCTCACAATTCTTTGCATTAGCATATTTATTAGCATTTAGAGTGGCCTCCTGAATGATGCGGTATAAATTGATCTTATATATATTTTGAACAGTAGCCCATTCAAACATTCCGTTATTTACATATTTAAAATGGGTACTGCTAAACTCTTTTTGATTTTCGACTAAACTTGTCAATAACACATTAAAATCATTCCCATCAAAAAAAGAGCCTCGACTTAAGTCATGGGATATCGTTCTAAGCTCACTTTCAATATTTTGCAATTCAGAAATATATACTTTTCTTTTCTCAATTGTTTTGTCATCTATTAAAGAATTAAAAAAACCTAAATTCATTCGGACACCATAAATTTTATTCATGACGCCATCGTGCAATTCTTTTGCTATTCTGGCCTTCTCATTATCTTTTGCAATATCAATTTTTTTATTTTGCTCGGTTAACAGTTCGTATATTTCTTCATTAGCGCTTTGTTGCTTCTTAATAAACTGTAACTCTTTATTTCTATATTTTAAATACCGCAAAACAATAATTATAATCAGTATTAAAACCAGTACAAATGAAATAATTAAAATGTAAAAATTATTCTTGGTCAAAACTTTATTTTCATCCTCTATCCTTGATGTTTCATATTCAATTCTGGCATACTTATTATGAGCATTTTTTTGCACCAGATTAATACTGTCACTTACTTTAATGTATTCATTTGCATAAAACAACTGGTTTTTCTTATCTAATTCGGATAATAATTTCAGTGAAGCTAAAATTTCATTACTGTTCTTAATTTTAATGGCTAATTGTTTCGCTTCTTTTAAATTTTGAATTGATTTTACAGTATCCTTCTGCGTTAAAAAATATTCTCCTAAATGTATCTTTTTATACAAAATATCCGATGTAAGTCCTATACTATCGACAATACGTAAGGATTCAAAAAACATGGATTCAACATTTTCATAATTCCCGTTTTTCATCTTAGAATAAGCCAAATTGCTTAAAACATTCGCGTATAATCTGGGAGATTTCTTTTTTAAATCTTCGGAACGCAAACTTTGTAATTTTTCTATAGACTTCGAAAATTCCCCTTTTAAATCATACAAATTACATATATTAATAACAGAACTTACATTGAAATTATTTATTAGATCTTTGTCTTCACCGCTACTTCTCATTTTCTCTAAATCCCGTAAGGCTAAATTATGATAGCGTAAGGCTTCATCATAATTAACCAATTTTTCTAAACAATTACCCATTAGCGTATTACAAGAATAAATCAAGCGGTGATTGATAGAATTTTTCAAATACTGTAATGCTTTAGAAATTTCAACTTCACATTCTACATAATTTCCGTCATAAAATAAAACATAGGCTTTATTGAATAACATTCGCGCCATACTATCATAGTCATGCATTTTATGGTATAATTTTTCTGCCTGTAAATAGTAAAAGTAAGCGCTATCGCTTTTAGAGTTTTGATAACAATCACCCACATAATATAATGCCTTCGGGATTCTGACACTATCGTTAGCCAGCTTGGATAGCCGTAAAGCCTTTAGACTGAAAGATAAAGATTTTTCTAAATTATTGATGTAATAATATTCCGTTGCGATTTTTAAGTGGATCTCTCTGACAATGGAATCATTTTCTTTGGATTGTAATAAATCACCTATTGAGTCTAAGTATTGCTCTTTTTTATTTTTTTCCAAACCATTAAAAAAACTTTTGTCAAATAAAACAGTATTGTTTTTTTCATGGGCATCCGAATCATTCTTTTGGCATGAAAAAAAAAAGAACAGTGGAAGCAAACAGATTATTTTAGTAAGAGTACTCAAAATGCAATTATTATTTTATAATTTCAAATATAGTATATTTTTGAAACAAGAATACCATATAGCTTATTTTTAAACCATATGGTATTCTTATTTCAATTAAGCATGCCTTAATACTATCTTGGCCTTGGAGGTATCGGATTACTTGGATCACCATCTACCTCTAGATCTACTGCATCCGTGCCCAATTTTACTGTAGTGGAATCAATAATTTTTGTCGGAAAGTTGATTTTCAAAACAGACTGGGGCGTCGTTTTAAAATCTTTAGCTTTAACTTCTTGAACCTCAAAACTCTCCTCATCATTAGAACAGGAATAAGTTAGTAAAGAAATCGAAACTAGTCCGGCTACGTATAATTTTTTCATATAAATGTAGGTTAAGTTAAACAATCATTTAATACAAATAAACAACATTGCTTTCTTTAAATTTTACGGTTATACCGTAAAATTTAATTAATTTTGCAAGAAATTCGATAAAATGAAGACGCCCCTTACTATTTTAATCGTTGATGATCACCCGATGACAGTTGACAGCTACAGCAATCTTTTGTCTGTCAGCAACTTCCAAGAAAACACACCTAATTTTATAAGGAGTTATAATTGTGAAGATGCGTACAACAAAATATTTTTTCATCTAAATCAAAATACAACTATTGATTTGGCATTATTAGATATTAGCCTTCCTCCATATATAGAGTTTAATATTGAAAATGGTATTGACCTGGCTTCACTAATCAGGAAAAAATTCCCAAATTGTAAAATCGTCCTGCTTACCATGCATGGTGAACCCCTGGCTGTAGATAAAATAATCAAAGACATAAACCCGGAAGGTTTCGTTTCTAAAAATGATATTAATTTTGAATTATTCCCTATTGTTTGTAAAAAAATTGTGGATGGGGAGATGTACAAAAGCCCTACTATTATAGAATCGCAGAGAGAATTGTTTGAAAAAAATATTAATTGGGATACACATGATAACCAGATTTTAATCCTAATTTCACAAGGCATTAAAACGGTGAATCTTCCCAACTATATTCCTCTTTCCATGAGTGCCATAGAAAAAAGAAAAGCAAATATAAAAGGACAGCTATTAATGGAGAAAGGCAGCGATAGCGACCTAATAAATATAGCTAAAAAATTAGGATTAATATAAATACCTTGTCCTGAATAAAGAAATACAACAATTAATATCCATAGAGGAATTTTGTAGTCATTCAGGCCTTCAGATAGAACATGTTTTACGTTGTATAATCGGATAGGATTTAAGGCAATTAAAGCCTCTGATATACTTCTATAATGTAACAATACCAGTTCAACAAGCAGTTCAAATAATAGAGTAAACAATTCCATAATCATGATATTTTAACGAATCATATAGTTAGTATCCGTTTTTGGAGGGTGCTATTTCAATTATCAGCTCTCCAAAGCGTCTCTCCCACTTCGGAGTTTTAGTCTCCATAAAAACATTCCTATCTTTGTACTCTAGCACACAATTTCATGGATTATGATCAATTTATTTTCTGTCTCGAAGCCGTTCCCGATGTAGAAACGAACACCACTACTGAAGTCGTCAAAAACTTAGAAGAGTTAGCGGTTGAACAAGGTATTGCAAGCATTTATAAAACGTGTGATACTATTGAAGGATTAGAAGAAAGTTTGAATGCATTGCTCTATGATGACCATAATTTTACTGATTATGAAATCATCTACTTGGTCATGCCAGGCGAAAGAAACACTATTTGTCTCCATGAGTATTATTATAGTTTAGAAGAAATAGCCGAACTTTTTGAAGGAAAAATGAAAGGAAAAATTTTGCATTTCGCCAATGCCAAAGTATTAGACTTAAGCGAGGACGAAGCACAATACTTTTTAGATATTACAGGAGCACGTGCGATTTCGGGTTATGGAGCAGCATTTAATAAATTAACCAGCATAAATCTTGACAAAGCTTTCTTTAGTTTATGTCAAGACCAAGACAATATCATCGAAATTGTAGAAGAATTATATCAAAAACACTATGCCTTTTGTAAACTACTCGATTTTAGATTGTATTATTAATCTGTGAGTACTTTTTCAATCGTTCATTGATTATTTTTAAAGATCTTTAAGCAACTTACGTGCGATTACTATTTTCATGATTTCATTCGTTCCTGCATAAATGCGTGCCACACGATTATCGGCATACATACGGGCAATTGGGTAGTCCCACATATAACCATAACCACCAAATAATTGCAAACATTCATCAACGACTTTTCCGCACATGTCGGTTGCCGAATATTTAATCATCGAAGCACTTTCGGCTGTTAATTTATGGTCTACTAATAATTCGATACAACGATCTAAAAATGCCTGATGTATTTGCATTTGAGTAGTACATTCCGCAAGTTTAAATTGGGTGTTTTGAAATCCGGCAATAGGCATATCAAAAGCAGTTCGTTCCGTCGTATAAGTGATGGTGTTCTCAATCGCTCCTTCAGCAGTGGCTACCGCCATAATCCCAACGGTTAATCGCTCCCTAGCCAATTCTTGCATCATAATTTTAAATCCTGCTTTTTCATCTCCAAGTCTGTTCTCCTTTGGAACTTTTACATTATCAAAAAACAACTCTGCAGTATCCTGAGATTTCATTCCTATTTTTTTGAGAGGAACTCCTTTATTGAACCCTTCCATTGTCGATTCTAAAATAAGTAAGGTTACGCCTTCCTCATCCGTATTATGATTGGTTTTTACGGCCACTATAGCCATATCACACATAAAACCATTGGTTATAAAGGTTTTTTGACCATTCACTAAATAATGATCCCCTTTATCTTCGGCCGTTGTTCGAAGTGCTTTCAAATCACTCCCGCAATTGGGCTCTGTCATTCCAATAGCAGTAATAATATCCCCTTTGGCCATTAGCGGTAAATACTTTTGTTTTTGCGCCTCAGTTCCGTAATACAATAAATAAGGAGCTACAATATCGGAATGCAACGAAAATCCGGGACCGGTGATTCCCTTTTTTGCCAATGCTTCAATAAACAAGGCATTAAATGTAAAATCCAACCCTCCCCCTCCATATATTTCTGGCATATCCAAACACAACAATCCTAATTCTCCCGCTCGTTTCCATATTTCACGGGATACCATCCCATTTTTTTCCCATTCCTCTAAATGATCTGTAATGTCATTTGAAATGAATTCTTGAATCATCGTTTGCATCATTTTATGCTCTTCGGAGGCATAAATTTTTCGTTCTATTAATATGTTTTGTAGCATTTTATATCATTTTTAGATTAGAGGATGCTTCTGCAGATTCCGATATTAGAATTATTGAGGTAATTTATATCCTTGCAAAGGATTTTCACTTTCTAAAGTTACATAATTTTTTGTTTTCAAAAAATGCTACCATACATAAATCACGAACTGCTAAATCATGAAGCGAATCAGAAATTTTAGGGTTTACCTTGAATCGGTTGGTAATAAAAACTCATATCGCATATTGTGATATGCAATACAGAAGAAAATATACCCGATAAGGCATAAATTAATATGACTATCCGTAACTAATACCAAACAATACTTTTTGCCAAAGATTTAAAAGATTTCCACAGATTAGAGAAAAGTGAATTAGATTTATTAGAGAAAATCCGTGAAAATCTTTTAAATCTGTGGCAAAAAAAACAATGTTAGTCCGCAAAGCGGACAGTCATATAAATTAATACCAAAACATACTATTTATACCCGAAAAGGTATAATTTAAATAAAACCACTTTAAATCAGAATCCTAAAAACACAATCGGATCAAAATCACATTCGGCAGTATCCTTTTCATCATTTTTATTTATTATCTGCAAAGTTTTAATAATTATTCTCCTTTCTGAATTTTATAGTTTTAGAATTTTGTTTCTTTGCTAAATAAAATCGCTTTCCAAAACCTAAATTTAAAATACGTAAATGCCTGAATATTTCCTTGATATTGCATATGAAAACAGCATTTATGGTGAAGAAGAAGTCAATTTTAAAGAATTTGAATGCTGTACTTTTACTAATTGTAATTTCTCACAATGTGCATTTCTAGCGGTTACTTTTATTGACTGCACCTTCAATGATTGCATTTTTAGCAAAGCCAAAATAAATTATGTGGCTTTTAGAACGGTGATTTTTAATCGTTGTGAAATTAAGGAAGTCAATTTTTCGATGTGTGACAAGTTAATTTTCGAAATTGCCTTTAACAATTGTATTTTGGATTTCTCCAAATTTTATACTTTGAAAATAAAAGGAACTTCATTTACCAATTGTAGTATTATTGCAGTTGATTTTATGAGTACTGATTTAACCGAAGTTATTTTTGACAATTGCGATTTATACCGTTCTGAATTTGCAAAAGCAATTGCTAATAAAGCAAATTTCAAAACAAGCTACAATTACACCATTGACCCGAAAACAACAAAATTAAAAAAAGCAGTCTTTGCTTTAGAAGGATTAAAAGGATTGCTTTACAAACATGATATTATCGTGCAATAATTATAGCTTTTTTCCCATTTTGTAGTCTTCCATCAAGTACCCGTTACCAATCTCAATATTTTCTTCGGCAATGATTTCAAAACCTAATTTTTGATAGAAAGCTAGTGCTTTATTAAAACGATTTACGTTTAAGGAAAGTGATGTCGAATTATTTTCGTTGGCTAATTTTTGCACCGCATCAATTAATAATTTACCAATTCCTTTTCCTTGTGCTTCTGGCAAAATATAGATTTTATGAATTCGGGTTACGGCTTCACTCTTATAATTGTGCTCAATTGCTATAAATGCCAAAACTGAAGTTTTCTCATAAGCAATATAAAATAATTGCTCTTGCTTTTGAATTTGTTTTATTAAAGATTCATCTGAATAAATCAAATCCATCATATAGTCTAATTGTTCTTTTGACAAAATTTCACCATATGTTATCGGCCAAGTTGTATTGGCAACATCCTGAATTGTATTTACATCACCTATTGAAGCTTCTTTTAATGAAATCATTATCCTTTATTTATGTAAATTATTGAAATTAAACCCTATCTCCTTTAGGAAGAAAAATATAGAATTTAGCTCCTGCATTAGGTTTGCTTTTTACTTTTATGAATCCATTGTGGTTGTCTACTATTCTATTACAAATAGCCAGACCAAGTCCAGTTCCTGAATATTTAGGATCCGTTTCTAAACGTTTAAATAACAGAAATATTTTTTCGGCATATTCTTGTTTGAATCCAATACCATTATCAGAAACAATAATTTTATAATAATCCTCCTTATTCGTTATCTTGTATTCAAGCATTTCTTTTTCTGTAATTTTTTTAGAATCAATGCTGATTTGAGGTATTATATCTTCTCTACTGTATTTAAGCGAATTGGACACTAAATTTATAAAAAGCTGCTTAATTTGAAAAGGAATCGCTTTGATAGACGGCAATTTTCCTATTTCAATTTTAGCATTTTTCTCTTCAATGTTAGAAGCTAAATCTTGAAGAACTTCTTCTATGGATTTATTCAAATCTGTTTCCACAAAAACCTTATCGCCTTTTATTGTCCGAGAATAATTGACAAGATCAATAAGTAATGTCTGCATCCTATTAGCCGTTACACGAATTTTTGAAAAATAATCTTTTCCTTGAGGTGAAAGCAAATCAATTTCTTTTTCTTCTAATCTGGAAATAAACATTTGAATCTTACGAAGCGGTTCCTGCAAATCGTGACTTACAATATTGTTAAAAGCCTCAAGTTCCGTATTGATATATTTAAGTTCTTTATTGTTTTCTTCTAATTCAAGGGTTTTCTTGTATTGACTTGTAATATCATAATTCACCCCAATTTTTATCAAATCACCACTCCCACTCTTGGTAAAACTTCCAACACCCATACTATATTTAATATCCCCATTTGGAGTCAAAAATCTAAATATCATAGAAGTAGACTGATGACTTACTAACGAATCCGTATGTACCTTAGTCACATATTCTAAATCATCCGGATGAATATATGGAATTGTATTCTCTATATTCGGTTCAAATGCATTGGGTTCAACTCCCATTAACCGAAACAAATTATCAGAAAAAGTATATTTATTAGTCTCTACATTGACCATCCAATGTCCAAAACCTGCTGTCATTTCAGCAGTATTATAGGACTCATTCAGTAATTTCAATTGGTCATTCGCCTTTTTGAGTTCATCAATATCAACGTTCATTTTTTGGAATGAAAGCAATAATATTAAAAGAGAAAGAATAACCAATAAAAAAGCGGTTATTATAGAATCCTGTAATTCAAATTGATGGTTATTATTTTCAAATTTCGTTTTTGTACTTTCAGAATATATTATTTTAGTGACAAAGGATTTCATCATTTCAGTAACATTGCTGCTCTCCAGTAACATCTCGTTTAATGCTAACGGGCCAGAATTTTTGCTTTGCGCAAGAAGTAATGTTTTCCTGAACAGTTTAAATCTAAGGTCGATAAGTTTTTTTAATCGGTCAATATCATTATTTCTGGCGGTATCATTTGCAGTTAACAACTTTAGCCTTGTTATGCTTTCTTCAATTTTGCCTCTATTCAAAAACCTGCTTTCTATATAAATTTCCTCTTTTGTGATGATATAACTTCGCAAGCTCGTTTCGTAACCGCTGATTACGGATAAAAGTTTTTCTAATTCAAGTTGCGTTTCATTTGAATTTGCAATTAATTCAACCGTTGAATCAAGCTTTTTCATTTGAGAATAAAACATGGAAGCGATATAACAAACAACAACAATTGCAATAGCTAAAGCTATTTTAAACACTTGAGAGTTTTTATATAGTCCTAAAATCTTCATTTATTTCTCTGTTATATACTAAAGAAAAAAGTTTCTATATTTAAACCAGAGGTATGAAATTGCCAATTCATATTGACAACCTCCTTGATTACTTCTTTTAGTTTAGAAAAATCATTGGGTTTTTTAATGTAGATATTGGCTCCTTCGACAAAAGTGTCTTCAATGTCTTTTTCTGATGAAGAAGTAGAATATATGGCAATCGAAACATCTTTAAAACGAGTGTTCGATCTAATTTCTTTCAGACAATCTATTCCTGTTTTTCCGGGCATATTCAAATCGAGAAATAAAACATGAGGCAACTTAATTTCAGGATGTTCTAAATAATCCATTAGATCATTACCATCTTTAAATAGAGTCAACTTATTATTCATTTTAAGCTCCTGTATAGCTTCACTAAAAAAAGTGCGATCATCTTCGTCATCGTCAGCTAAAAGAATATGCATTGAATCTTGGTGTGTAATCATAAAATATAGGGGGTGTTTTTATAATTTTATTTGATCATTATTAGATAACTCTCGCTTTTTACCTACAATTCTTTTAAACATAGAAGGTGTTAATCCCGTTACTTTTTTAAACTGAGTTGATAAATAAGCGACACTACTATAATTTAATTCATGTGAAATTTCGGTTAAAGTGAGTTTTTCTTCAATTATTAGTTTTTTGGCTCTTTCAATCTTTTGAATAATAATAAAATTCTCAATAGATGTAAAGGTGTACTCCGAAAAAACATTGGTAATATAACCGTATCTAAAGTTCAGTTTATCCGATAGATATTGAGAAATTGTTATGTTAGGAAATTTATCTTTTTCATAGACAATCTCAATTATTGCGTCTTTAATTTTTTGAATTAATTGCCCTTTAGGGTTGTTGATAATTTGGATGCCATACTTCTTTAAACTGACCTGAAGTTCCGCTAAACCTTCTTCAGAAACATCATCTCCAATTTCAATTTGTCCTAAATCCAACAGTTGATATTTAATATCTAATTTTTCTAATTGCTCTTGCAATATCGCCTTGCAAGCAATATTTCCATCATAATTAAAATTGAGTTTCATACCAATCAACAAGTGTTAAAGTTAATATTAAGTCTTAAAAGTAAATCAAAAATTATTAACCTGTGACAAATAATTTAATTTAAATATAAAACGTTGCTTTTCCTGGAGAGCAATAAATATAAACAGCTGGTTACTAAGGCTCATAAACAACAAGTGATTTATTTGCATTTACAATCAAACTTGCCATTATAGCGCTTATCCATGAATCGTTTCGTTTTTACCGTAATTTGTTATAACATTTTCTTCAAATTCAAGCCACTCTCTCCACCGCTTTTCAACGTCAATTCCTGTACCATATTTTCTCGCATAGGTAATAAAAGTGGTGTAATGTCCCGCTTCGCTCTCCATCAAATCTCTATAAAAAACGGATAATTCATCATCTTTTATATTTTCCGAAAGCACTTTGAAACGTTCACAACTTCTGGCCTCTATCATTGCTGAAAACAATAACCGTTCCACTAAACTGGAAATTCTGCTTCCATCACTGCTTTTTTTCATGTACAAATACAATTCGTTTACATAATCATCTTTGCGTTCGCGACCCAACTTCAAGCCTCGTTTGATGATGATGTTATGTACTTGCTCAAAATGATCGATTTCTTCTTTGGCCAAAGCCAATAAATCCTTCACTAAATCCTGATGCTCTGAATTATTAGTGATAATTGTAATCGCATTTGTGGCTGCTTTTTGTTCACACCAAGCGTGATCCGTCAAAATTTCCTCAATGTTTTTCTCTACAATATTGACCCATCTTGGATCGGTTGGCAATTTTAATCTTAGTACAGACATAATTTTAGTCTTAAAGTTAGAAAGTCATAAAGTCGAAAGTCGAAAGCCAAAACTAAGACAGAATATTAAATTCTATTCAAAGACTTTCGACTTTCGACTTTAAAAACTTTAAGACGTATTTATTAGTATACGAAAATAGCTCTTTCGCTCATCATTTCGTTTACTTCATTAGCCACTTCTTCGATGATATCTTCGTTAGTGTGGTTCATTAGTACTCTATCAATCAGCTCCACAATAGTTTCCATATCTTCTTCCAGCAAACCACGAGTGGTGATTGCTGACGTTCCGATACGAATACCTGAAGTTACAAACGGTGATTTATCATCAAAAGGAACCATATTTTTATTCACGGTGATTTCTGCTTTTACCAATGCGTTTTCAGCCTCTTTCCCAGAAATATTTTTGTTTCTTAAATCAATCAACATCATGTGGTTGTCTGTCCCGCCAGAGATAATATTGTATCCTCTATTCATGAAAGCTGCCGCCATAGCTTTAGCATTTTTTTGTACTTGCATGGCATAGGTAAAGAACTCATCAGATAATGCTTCTCCAAACGCTACTGCTTTTGCAGCAATGATATGCATTAATGGTCCACCTTGATTTCCAGGAAAAACGGACATATCCAAAACATGGGACATCATTCTGATTTCTCCTTTAGGAGTTTTCAATCCCCAAGGGTTCTCAAAATCTTTACCCATCATAATCATTCCTCCTCTTGGTCCTCTTAAAGTCTTATGAGTAGTTGTGGTAACAATATGACAATGAGGTATTGGATCGTTCATTAATCCTTTGGCGATTAAACCTGCCGGATGCGCAATATCTGCCATTAAGATTGCTCCTACGCTATCAGCAATTACTCTGAAACGCTCAAAATCCATATCACGAGAATAGGCTGAAGCCCCCGCGATGATTAATTTTGGTTGCTCTCTTGTGGCAATTTCTTGAATTTTATCATAGTTCAACATTCCTGTTTCTTGGTCAACACCATAAAAAGTAGGATTGTATAATTTTCCTGAAAAGTTTACAGGCGAGCCATGCGTTAAGTGACCACCATGAGAAAGGTCGAAACCTAAAATTTTATCACCTGGTTGTAAGCAAGCCGACAAAACAGCCGTATTAGCTTGTGAACCAGAGTGTGGCTGCACATTTGCATATTCTGCGCCAAACAAAGCTTTTGCTCTGTCTATGGCGATTTGTTCCACAACATCTACTACTTCACAACCGCCGTAGTATCTTTTGCCAGGATATCCTTCAGCATATTTATTGGTTAAAACAGAACCCGCTGCTTCCATTACTTCGTCACTTACGAAGTTTTCTGAAGCAATCAGTTCTAATCCGTGAATTTGTCTTTCTTGTTCTTCTAGAATAAGGTCAAAAATTTGTTCGTCGCGTTGCATTTCTTTGATTTTCGTTAATATGATGCAAAAATACAAAAAAACGTTTGGTTAATAGTTAGATTATAATATATTTGATGAGTAATTTTCAACAAAACAATTAACATATCATGCCTATAACAGCCAACAATACAAACAGAAAATCATGGCTGGAAGTCCTCGAAAACAGTGACTTTCCCATACAAAATATTCCTTTCGGGGTTTTCCTCACCAAGGAAAATGTGGTGACAGTAGGAACGCGAATTGGTGATTTCGCAATCGATTTGGGTGCTTTACAGCAATTAAACTACTTTGAAGGTATTGAATTAACTGATGATATGTTCATGCAGGACACCTTGAATGATTTTATTTCTGATGGGCAAAAAACCTGGCGATTGGTTCGAAATCGTATTGCTGACATATTTGATGAAGAAAATCCAAAATTGCGAGATTCAGTAAAAGATCGTGATATTGTAATTTTCAAAATGGATGATGTAGAAATGCAACTGCCGGTATTAATTGGTGATTACACGGATTTCTATTCCAGTAAAGAACACGCGACCAATGTAGGAAAAATGTTCCGTGATCCAGAAAATGCATTATTGCCCAACTGGCTTCACATTCCTGTAGGCTATCATGGTAGAAGTTCTACCATAGTTCCGTCTGGAATTCCAATACACAGACCTATGGGACAAACATTGCCAAATGGCGAAACCACACCCGTTTTTGGACCTTCCCGATTAGTAGATTTTGAACTGGAAACGGCTTTTATTACTACGGATGTCAACATTATGGGAGAAAACATCCCTGTAACTGAAGCCGAAGATTATATTTTTGGAATGGTATTATTGAATGACTGGAGTGCCCGCGATATTCAAAAATGGGAATATGTACCACTGGGACCGTTCTTGTCAAAGAACTTTGCTTCTTCTATCTCGCCTTGGATTGTGACTATGGATGCTTTAGAACCATTTAGAACTAAAGGACCAAAACAGGAACCAACTCCACTTCCCTATTTGCAACAAAAAGGAAAGCATTCTTTTGACATCAATTTAGAAGTGGCTATTCAGCCTGAACATGCAGAAGCTACTGTTATTTCTCATTCTAATTTCAAATACATGTATTGGACTATGAGTCAACAACTGACACATCATACCTCTAATGGCTGTAGAGTAAATTCTGGCGATATGATGGGTTCAGGTACAATTTCAGGACCTACACCAGACAGTTTCGGTTCTATGTTAGAATTAACTTGGGGTGGAAAAAATCCAATAAAACTGAACGATGGGACGGAACGTAAATTCATCAATGACAATGATACCGTAATCATGAAAGGATTTTGTCAAAACGGACAGGTTCGAATTGGTTTTGGTGAAGTTTCCAGCAAATTGCTTCCTCCATTTGTGAGAAAATAAAAATAGCATACAAATCTAAAAAACTCCGAAAGTAACCCTTCGGAGTTTTTTTTATAACAATAAGTAGCGATACTTTTTAGTAAGTAATTATAACTGCTGTCGTGTAATTTTATTATATCAGATTACAATTTGCTCTATTTATGTTCGTACTTTTTTACCAATTGATTAATTTTACCAAATATCGTTTCGCCTTTTGTATCCTTCATTTCAATTTCGATTCTGTCACCAAACTTCATAAATGGCGTTGAAGGCTTTCCATCTTTTAGTATTTCTAAACATCTGACTTCTGCGATACAACTTGAACCCGTCGGACTTCCTTGATTGGCCACTGTTCCTGAACCTATTACCGCTCCTGCCATTAGAGAACGTGTTTTGGCTGCGTGAGCGATTAATTGACCAAAATCAAAAGTCATATCTACTCCCGCATTTGGTGAACCAACCAACTTTCCATTTAAAGTAGAATACAAAGGCAAATTTAATTTACCGCTCTGCCATTCGCTAGTGAGTTCATCTGGTGTAACCACTACAGGAGCAAACGAAGTCCAAGGTTTTGATTGGTAAAAACCAAATTGCTTTGAAAGTTCATTTGGGATCAGGTTTCTCAGAGAAACATCATTAACAATGGTTATTAATTTAATGTGATTCAATGCTTCTTTTGGACTAACTCCAGCCGGAACATCGTCTGTAATAACCGCAACTTCAGATTCAAAATCAATTCCCCAGTCTTCATTCTCTATTTCGATAGCATCATTTGCACCAATAAAAGCATCAGAAGCTCCCATATACATCAATGGATCTGTCCAAAAAGATTCCGGAAGTTCCGCATTTCTTGCTTTTCTAACAAGCTCAACATGGGTTACATAAGCACTTCCATCTGCCCAATGATAGGCTCTTGGAATAGGTGCTAAAATTTTTGCTGTACCAAAATCAATTGTATCTGTTACGTTATTTGAGTTTAAATTTTCATAAACACTTTTCAAATCCTTTTCGACTTTAGCCCAATTGTCAAGAGCAAACTGCATTGTTGGAGCAATTTGATTAACCTCTACCGCTTTGGTTAATTCTTTATTTACAACTACTAGTCTTCCATCTCTGGTATTGTTGTTTATTGTCGCTAATTTCATTTATTATGAATTTGGTTTTAAAATTATTGTCGTAAAATTATGAAGATTATCTTTATGCGTAAAATTTTCATACGCACCTTTTGGAATTTCTTTGTGCAAAAAAAGGTTCGAAAAAACCTGTTCAAGCTTAGGAATTGCCGTCAAATAAAAATACTTTTCGGCCTTCTTGTATGTAATTCCAAACTTTTCCCAATTCCCGTCTTTTTGAATCAGATTGTATTTCTTCAATTCTTGATTAAACAATTTCTAATGATTTTGAATGATAAAAAAATTATCACTTTGAGAATTTGTCAACTCAATTTCAAGTCCAAAAGTCTGTATGTTTTTTTCAATAATTTTCATTCGGTTATTCGGTTTTCTAACCTTTAATTTCTATTTTTTTTAGAAATATTTACAAATTTATTCTCATATGATTGTGTCGAATACCTGCTTCCTCAAATGGCTCATCATAAATTTCAAAACCAAGTTTTCGGTAAAATTCATTTGCGTATTCTCTAGAATGACAAGTCACTTCTTTAATTCCTTCACGCTTACAAAATTCTAATAACTCAATAACTAAAAGTTTGCCTATACCTTTACCTTGCAAATTGGTATCTACTGCCATTTGCATTAGTTGAACTTTTTCTTTTGTGCTGTCAATTGGCACTAAAATAACACAACCTAAAAGATTATCATTCTCAATTGCCACAAAATGCCAAGCCTTATCATCGTTCATTTCCCAAGCATTATCAGGTATGCCAATAGGTCTAAGTAAAATTTTATTTCGCAATTCTCTTTCTAATTGGTAAAGAGGATCCAAAATTGTTATTTGTTTTATTTCTAACATATTCTATTTAAATTTTATTTTTTGTCTGTCTACAAAATGACTCACAATCTCGGTTCTCCCGAAGCGTCGGGATAAAAACCTTCAAACGAATGTCATTTTGATAATCAGAAAGTAAATATATGGGATTTAAACTCCAATTAAAATTCTTTCCGGAAAAAGTTATTGGATTGTTCTTAAAAGAAAGCAAGTCATAAAAAGAGCTAAAATTCCGAGTTATTACCCAAAAAGAAGAAAAAGTCCAAGCTTGTTTTAAAAAACCATTTTTATGACTTCAAAACAGATTTTTTAAGCTTCTGTATTTTTAGTTTGAAGTAATAACAACCTCGTTTAAGTACTTTTAAACGAGGTTGTTTTTGTGATTACATCTTTTTATTTAGATTTTGAAAAGAATCGTGTAACTGTTACCTCTATTACCAATCGCTTTTTTATTTATGATATTCTTTCAACTCAAAATTGTGTTCTTTTTGTTTCCACCTTAATTCGTTTACTAAAAAATATTTATGATAGAAACCGATTAAAACAACAATTTTTTTGTTTGGATACTTATTTTTCCATTTTAAAATATTGTCAATTATAGTTCTATTTCTTAACTCCTCAAAGTAACAATATCTTTCATATAATTCTCTTAATGAAATTGAATCTTTTGTTTGAGTTTCAGTTTTTAGTTTAGCAAATTCCTCGTTTTCATCCACAATTTCTTTTAATTTTTGATATTGGTAAAACTGTCTTTCTCTAACTAAATTTTCTGTAGAAATTGAATTTATTTCTTTCAACGAATTATTGTCTAATTCATTTAGAGAATTTGACAATTCAATAAATCTATTCCAATTTTTTTTATGGTTTTCAGTAAGAATATTTAGTGAATCAAGAATATTTATTTCATTTAAAACAATATCAGTATTTTGAATTCCATTTTGTTTTCTATAATTATTTCTTCCTTCAAATTCTATTGGTCTAAATAATGTATTCTTAAAATTAGTTCTGTATTTAACAATTGCATTCCATTCATTTTCATCATAAGCATTTTTAAATGTAAAATCTGAATTGAAATTTGTCATATCTGATTCCATAAGGACTATATCAGGTTTTATACTTTCCAAAACCGAATAAATAGTATCCTTATTTATTTGTTTTGTTGGAAAATGAACAGTTCCGATAATTATCAATTCTGTTTTTTGTTTTTTATTGTTTATTTGGGCATTACAAAATAATGAGATTAAACAAAATGTAATAATTAATAATCTATTCATAAAAATTCGTTTTAATTTTATTGTTAATTTTTTGGGTAAAATGGCTGACAACTCTTAGATAGATGCAATTTCTAAAAATTATAAAATATTAATTTACAGCTGTTTAGTTTATAAAAAAAAATAATGTGCTTTTGTCTTTTCCTTTTGTTTTTGTAACCGTAAATAATTCTGTTTTTTTAATAGTTTCCTTTATGGCAAACCAAATATAGCATTTTATTCTTACAAAAAAGCACAGCTTGTAGTTTACGCTAACTATATATATTAGCCCAGATAGCAGTGGAAAGCTTTATGCAGTGGAAGGATTGTTTTTTGTCGTCCTGAAAGAGCGACCAGCGGAAGCTCCTTTTAGGACTTACAAAAACATCCTGAAACAAATAAACTTGCAACGGAGAACTGGATTGGCTCCTGAAAATATTTCCCAAAAGTGTTATTTAGTCTATGGAAAGAAAAAAAACTTTAAAAATTTTTATATTTTTGGGCCACTGTAAAAACCTACAAATTTATTTAGGTTTGCTAAAAGATATCGTTTATGAAGAAAATTACTTCCCTGCTCCTATTATTGTTTTTCGTTTATTCCTGCGGTGTAAAACAAACCCAAAATTTATTGAGTTCCGGAAATTATGATGAAGCCATAAATAATGCCGTTTCGAATTTGCGTACCAATAAAGATAAAAAGGGCAAACAGGATTATGTTTACTTGCTTGAAGAGGCTTTCGCTAAAGCAAAAGAACGGGATTTGAATGCCATAAACTTATTGGCAAAAGATGCGAATCCGGCACAATTGGAGAAAATGTACAACACGTATTTACAATTGAATGGGCGTCAGGAAAAAATCAAACCTTTACTCCCTTTGAAACTACTTAAAGAAGGCAGGAATGCCATTTTCCCATTTGACAATTATAATGACCAAATCATTGACAGCAAAAATGCCTTATCGGCTTATTTGTATGCCAATGCAAAAAAATTGATGGGAACGTCTGACAAGATGAATTTCCGTAAGGCTTATGATGATTTAAATTATTTGAATCAGATAACCCCAAATTACAAAAACGTTTTGCAACTCATGGATGAAGCAAAATTCAAAGGTTCTGATTATGTTTCGGTTTACACCAAAAACGAAACCAACATGATTATTCCGGTTCGTCTGCAAAATGATTTATTGGACTTTAGTACCTATGGACTGAACGACAAATGGACTGTTTACCACAGCAACAAACAAAAAGGAATTGATTATGATTATGGAATGATAATCAATTTTAGACATATTTATATTTCACCGGAGCAAATCAAAGAAAGAGAGTTTGTAAAAGATCGTATCATAAAAGATGGTGTCAAAAAACTAATTGATGCCAACGGAAAGGAAGTTTTGGACGAAAAAGGCAAAGTGGTGATGGTGGATAATATGAGAAATGCAACGGTACGCATTTATGAATTCAGACAGTTTAAATCCTGTCAAATTACAGCTAAAGTAGATTATATCAATTTTAGAAGCAATCAATTATTACAATCTTTTCCAATAACAAGTGAGTTTATTTTCGAAAATATCTATGCCACTTATAAAGGAGACCGACGCGCTTCCGACGATAATTATTACTCTTATTTTGATAAAAGAGCGGTAGCTTTTCCTAGCAACGAACAGATGGTTTATGATACCGGAGAAGATTTGAAAGCCAAAATAAAAGATATTATTAGCAGAAACAGATTTAGAAACTAATCAACATCAAAGCATTACTATTTCACAAAACTCCCTGATAATTAAATCCATCAGGGAGTTCTTTAATTTAAAAAATCAACAATACATTAAAATTTTGTTACAAAACACAAAATTAGTGTTGTGTTATAAAAATATGTGTACTTTTGCACCAATGAATAAAACAAGTTTACATATAACTTCTTTGTCACGGACAAACAGACCAACTACTTCTCCCGAAGTACGGATGCTATAACTATAGTACCCAAAAGCTGTTTCGTATTTTTATTCATTTTTCATTTTTTCCGTTTTGAAATTACCGCTATTTTCCATTGGAATACTATATTCCAAAATTATCATACCTTTATCACTAATATATTGTTATTCAATTTATTGGACTATAAATTCGTATTTTAATTTTTTAATTCAAGGGGACAGAGAATGTATTTCAGAACAAAATTGCAACTCATTTTATAACTCAAAAATTCAGCTCTTGAAATGAATATATCTATAATTATAACTCAGGAAGAACATTATAAATATTCGCAGGAAATATGCGATACAATTGAGCAATCAGCCTTGTTGAGAGGTACTGGTATTGCCAAAAGAACTCCTGAATACATCCAAAAAAAGATGGAAAACAAGGATGCCATTATCGCATTGGACAACGGAAAATTTGCCGGTTTTTGCTATATCGAAAGTTGGCAGCATGGAAAATTTGTGGCCCATTCCGGTTTGATTGTACATCCTGATTACAGAAATTTAGGTTTGGCAAAACAGATCAAATCAAAAGTTTTTGACTATTCATTAGAAAAATATCCAGACGCTAAAGTATTTGGAATCACGACTGGTTTAGCAGTAATGAAAATCAATTCAGATTTGGGATACAAACCTGTTCCTTTTTCAGAACTCACAAACGATCCAAGTTTTTGGAAAGGATGCCAAACCTGTACCAATTACGAAATCCTAAAAAGTAAAGACAACAAAATGTGTTTGTGTACCGGAATGCTTTATGACCCAAAAGAAAAACCTAAAGATCCGCCTAAACATCCATTTAACGTTAGAGTTCTAAATAGATTAAAATCAATTAAAGAAGCCTTGTTCTTAAAAAAATAATATCATGAAAAAAGTTGTATTAGCTTATAGTGGAGGATTAGACACCTCATATTGCTTAAAATATTTAAAAAACGAAAAAGGATACGAAGTTCATACCGTTCTTATTAATACTGGCGGGTTTGATGAAGAGGAATTAAATGCCATTGAAGAAAGAGCCTACGAATTAGGAAGTGCGCAACATGCCAACTTAACTATCGTAGATAAATATTATGACAAAGCCATTAAATATTTGATTTATGGAAATGTATTAAAAAACAATACCTATCCATTATCAGTAAGTGCGGAACGTGTTTTTCAAGCTATCGAAGCGATTAAATATGCAAAATCTGTTGGCGCTGAAGCAATAGCCCACGGTAGTACTGGTGCAGGAAATGACCAAATTCGTTTTGATTTAATTTTCCAAACCATTGCTCCTGAAATTGAAATCATCACTCCAATTCGTGATTTGAAATTATCAAGACAGGAAGAAGTGGATTATTTATCTAAAAATGGAGTTCATTATTCTTGGGAAAAAGCACAATATTCCATTAATAAAGGATTGTGGGGAACAAGCGTAGGTGGTAAAGAAACATTGACATCAAATCAAGCTTTACCAAGTGAAGCATACCCATCACAATTGCAAAAAACTGGAGAAGAGAAAGTGACGCTACAATTTGAAAAAGGACAATTAGTAGGCATCAACGGGACATTGGACACACCAACAAAAAATATCGTTGCATTAGAAAAATTAGCCAGTGCGTATGCAATTGGTAGAGATACACACGTGGGCGATACCATTATCGGAATTAAAGGAAGAGTTGGTTTTGAAGCCGCTGCTCCTTTAATTATCATCAAAGCGCACCATTTATTAGAGAAACATACGCTGGGTAAATGGCAACAATACTGGAAAGAACAACTAGGAAACTGGTACGGAATGTTGTTTCATGAAGGACAATTCTTGGATCCTGTAATGAGAAACATCGAGGCTTTCCTGGAAGACACTCAAACAACCGTAAATGGAACCGTTATCGTTTCTCTAAAACCATATCACTTTACATTGGACGGAATTGAATCTGAAAATGATTTAATGAATACCGGTTTTGGACAATATGGAGAAATGAACAACGCTTGGACATCTGACGATGCCAAAGGATTTATTAAAATTCTTGGAAATGCCCAAAACATATTTTCATCTGTAAATAAACTGACACATGATTAATATTGGAATAATTGGTGGTTCGGGTTACACAGCGGGGGAACTCATCAGAATATTGATGTTTCATCCCAATGCTACACTTGATTTTGTTTACAGCACAACAAACGCTGGAAAACCACTTTCGATTGCGCATCATGATTTGATGGGCGATATTGAAATGAATTTTACCGATACTGTAAATCCAAATGTAAATGTTGTTTTCTTGTGCTTGGGTCACGGAAAATCAAAATCGTTTTTGGAACAAAATCAATTTGCAAGTCATACCAAAATCATCGATTTAGGAAATGATTTCAGATTGGCAAAAGACAAAGATTTCGAAGGTAAGTCTTTTGTTTACGGTTTGCCTGAATTGAATAAAGCGGTTATCAAAAACGCTCAATTTATCGCTAATCCAGGTTGTTTTGCGACAGCTATTCAATTGGCTTTATTGCCATTGGCTAAAAACGAAATGCTTACAACTGACGTTCATATCAATGCCACAACCGGAAGCACGGGAGCTGGAGTAACGCCTTCAGAAACGACGCATTTTAGTTGGAGATCAAATAATATGTCGCATTACAAAGCTTTTGAACACCAACATTTGAGTGAAATAAACCAAAGTGTCAATCAATTGCAAGCGGATTATACAAACGAATTGATTTTTGTACCCAACAGAGGTGATTTTGCGAGAGGAATTTTTGCAACATTATACACAACAATCGAAGAAAATCTGGAAGATGTAGTGGCAAAATATGAGGCTTTTTACAAAGAACAACCTTTCGTAACTATTACTACCACTGGAATTAACATGAAACAAGTGGTTCAAACGAATAAATGTATCATTAGTTTAATGAAAAAAGGAAACCGGTTATTGATCACTTCAGTAATTGATAATTTAACAAAAGGAGCCTCAGGACAAGCCATTCAAAACATGAATTTAATGTTTGGATTGGATGAAACCACAGGATTACATTTGAAACCGAGCGGATTTTAATCCCCTCCCCAGCCCTCCCCGAAGGGAAGGGAGACGAAATGCGAAAAAGAGTATAAATATAGAAACAACACCCCCCGTTGTAAGTTTTTATTCCCCCTCCTTCGGAGGGGGCTAGGGGGAGGATTATTATGAACTTATTTGACGTTTACCCATTATACGACATCACTCCTGTAAAAGCACTGGATTGTACTATTACAGATGAAAAAGGAGTGGAATATTTAGATTTATATGGTGGTCATGGAGTAATTTCCATTGGACACACACATACGGAATATGTTGCCAAATTAAAAAATCAATTGGATAATATTGGTTTTTATTCCAATGCGATTCAGAATCCATTGCAAGTAGAATTAGCAGAAAAATTAGGGAAACTTTCCGGATTGGAAGAATATACTTTATTCTTGTGCAGTTCTGGGGCTGAAGCCAATGAAAACGCATTGAAATTAGCCTCTTTTCACAACAATAAATCTCGTGTAATTGCTTTTGATAATTCCTTTCACGGAAGAACTTCGGCAGCAGTTGCAGTGACAGATAACAAAAAAATTGTTGCGCCAATCAATGCACAACAAATTGTTACTTTTTTACCATTGAATAACATCGAGTTGGTAGAAAACGAACTAAAAAAAGGAGATGTTTCTTCTGTTATAATTGAAGGAATTCAAGGAGTTGGCGGTTTAGACCAAGGAACAACTGAATTTTTTCAGGCATTAGAAAAAATATGCGAGGCTTACGATGCCGTTTTGATTTTGGACGAAGTGCAATCAGGATACGGAAGAAGCGGAAAGTTTTTTGCACACCAACATCATAACATCAAAGCAGATATTATTTGTCTGGCTAAAGGAATGGGTAATGGATTTCCTATTGGCGGTATCTTGATTTCTCCAAAATTTACAGCGAGTTATGGATTATTGGGAACTACTTTTGGCGGAAACCACTTGGCTTGTGCAGCTGGAATTGCTGTTTTGGATGTGATTGAAAGCCAAAAATTAATGGATAACGTAAATGACGTTTCCACCTATTTTTTAGAAGCAATCAAACAAGTTCCTGAAGTTATCAAAGTAAAAGGAAGGGGATTAATGCTAGGTGTAGAATTTGATTTTGACGTAAGTGCGCTTCGTAAAAAAATGATTATCGACAAACATATTTTTACGGGAAATGCAAATAATAAAAACTTATTAAGAATTCTTCCACCATTGACAATCAAGAAGGAAGCAATTGACACCTTTATTATAGCTTTAAAAGAAACATTAGCAGAATTGAAATGATTTTTTTAACATATAAGTCATTTAAGTTTTAAAAAATGAGTCAATAGCACTTAAATATTCTTTTTAAAGTTCATTTTCAATAGATAAAAATCAACCAAGAACTAAAAACTTACATGACTTATATGTTTAGATTTTTTTTTTCTAAAATAGTAAACCAAAAACTAATGAACCACTTATTACCAATAGAAAAACGAAATTCAGTTTTAAGAGGCATGGCCGAACTTCTTGAACAAGAAAGAGCTAATCTTAAAACTATAAATCAACAGGATTTGCATCATTATTCTGGGGATGATTTGGCAATGGAAAAACGTTTATTGGTTGATGATGCCAAAATTGACGGCATGATTTTATCCATGCAACAATTAGCAAGTCAAGAAGATCCTATTGGCGTAACCCGTTTTAATTTCGACCATGAAAACGGAATGAAAATCATCAATAAAACAGCGGCTTTTGGAACCATAATGATTATTTATGAATCCAGACCCGATGTTACTGTTGAAGCAGGTGGAATCGCTTTTAAATCTGGAAATAAAATTTTATTGAAAGGCGGAAAAGAATCCTTACAATCCAACTTGAAAATTGTGGATTTGTGGCATCAAGCATTGACAGCAAACAATGTTGCTACAGAATGGGTGGAATACATGAATTACAATCGGGAAGAAACGCAGGCATTTTTAGAGAAACCAACACAAAAAGTGGATTTAATCGTTCCTCGTGGCGGTGAGAAATTGATTGCTTTTGTAAAAAAACATGCCACTTGCCCAGTGATTATAAGTGGCCGAGGAAATAATTTTGTGTATGTAAATAAGGAAGCCGATTTAAAAAAAGCACTTGACATTATTATTAACGGAAAGACCTCAAATATATCAGTTTGCAATGCTTTAGATAAAGTTTTAATTGATACAAATCTTGAAAATTGGGAAGCTTTTGCTATCAATATAGTTCAGGAATTACAACAAAGAAACGTAACTGTTTTAGGAGATAAAAGTATTTCCAGAGCAACAGATGTTCCTCAGATCGAATCGGATCTAATTTGGTTCGAAGAGTTTTTAGATTATAAAATTGTTATCGGAACAACCAACTCGGATCAAGAAGCGATTGACAAAATAAACAAATATTGTGGCGGCCATTCGGCTTCCATAATCACAAAAAATGATGCAATTGCCCAGGAATTCATGGAAAATGTAGATACGGCAGCCGTATATCAAAACGCCTCTACCCGATTCACTGATGGAGGACAATTTGGTTTAGGAGGAGAATTAGCGATAAGCACGGACAAATTGCATCAGCGTGGTCCAATAGGATTGCAACATTTAGTTACTAATAAGTGGTATATTTACGGAGATGGACAAATCAGGTAAAAAAAGAATTTTATTAAAGTTAGGAAGCAATACGTTAACCAAAGAAACCAATCACATTTCGAGAGGAAAGATTGAAGATATTGGAATGCAAATAGCCGCTTTACAAGACGATTACGAGTTTATCATTGTGAGTTCCGGTGCGATTGCTGCTGCCAAACAATTTGTAAAACTGGAAAATCAAGACAAAGATGTTTTTGTAAAACAAGCATTGGCTTCTATTGGTCAGCCTCATTTGATGCGGATTTATCATGAAAACTTCAGCGATTTGGGATTATTAATTTCGCAATGTTTGCTTTCTTATTCTGATTTCGAAAAAGAACAATCCAAAGTAAATATTGTTAACACTATCAATGTGTTAGTCCAAAATAATTACATTCCGATTATCAATGAAAATGATACTGTGGCTACGGATGAGATTCGGTTTGGTGATAATGATAAATTAGCAGCTTTGACAGCGGTTTTATTAAATGTTGACATTCTTATTATTGCTACGAATACCAATGGAATTTACACCAAAATATCCATCAATGATGCCGTTCCTGAAACAATTTCTATGGTAACCGATTTGCAACTATTGGAAAAAGAGATTGGCGATTCTAAATCCTCGCACGGAACTGGCGGAATGCAATCTAAAATAGAAGCTACGGCAATTGCCAAAGCAGCCAATATTGAAACTTGGATTGTCAATGGACTGGAGGACAACTTTATTTTGAAAGCATTAAAAAACGAAATTCCTTTTACGAAAATAATTTAATTCGAATATTGATTTTTAGATTGTTAGATTTTTAGACAATTCATAACTCATAATTCATAACTCACAATTAAAATGAACTACATATCCATACAAAACATAGATTCGCTCAACAAATGGGTGAAACAAGCATTGAAAATTAAAAAGAAACCACTAAAAAACAAAAAACTGGGTAAAAACAAAACCTTGGGAATGTTGTTTTTTAATTCCAGTTTGAGAACGCGTTTGAGTACGCAAAAAGCGGCTTTGAATTTAGGAATGAACGTCATGGTAATGAATTTCACCAGTGAAGGCTGGACGCTTGAATTTGAAGACGGAGCCATCATGAATTCCGGTGCTTCGGAACATATCAAAGAAGCAGCAGCAGTTGTTTCCCAATATTGCGATATTATTGCCATCAGAGCTTTTGCCGGATTGATTGACAAAGAAAAAGACAATGCTGAAATCGTACTTTCCGGTTTCTTGAAATACGCGACCGTTCCTGTTGTTAATATGGAAAGTGCGACAGGACATCCATTACAATCGCTGGCAGATGCTATAACTATGGCGGAACACAAAACGGAACACAGACCAAAAGTGGTTTTGACTTGGGCGCCACATCCTAAAGCATTACCTCAGGCAGTTCCTAATTCGTTTGTGGAAATGATGCAGTTACAAGATGCAGACTTTGTCATTACACATCCCGAAGGCTACGAATTGAATGCAGAAATCACGAAAGATTCCAAGATTGAATACGACCAGGATAAGGCTTTTGAAAATGCCGATTTTATTTATGCCAAAAACTGGAGCAATTACAAGGAATACGGAAAAATCACCAATTCGGATCCAAACTGGACCGTAACTTCCGATAAAATGAAACTGACCAATAATGCTAAATTCATGCACTGTTTACCTGTAAGACGTAATGTAATTGTTACGGACGAAGTAATCGACAGCGAAAATTCAATTGTTATCGAACAAGCCAACAATAGAACCTATGCGGTACAATTAGTGTTGCAAAAAATATTGAAAAATGGAAAATAAAAAACCGGTAACCCTAATAAAAATTGGAGGAAACATTATTGATAACCCAACGGAATTATTACAATTTTTATCTGACTTTTCTAAAATTGAAGGCTACAAAATACTCGTTCATGGCGGAGGAAAATCAGCTACTAAAATGGCGGAAAGCATTGGTTTAGTTCCTCAAATGATTGATGGAAGACGCATTACCGATGCCGCTATGCTTGATGTAGTTGTGATGATTTATGCAGGTCAGATCAACAAAAATATTGTTGCCCAATTACAAGCAAATTCCACCAATGCGATGGGATTTTCTGGTGCAGACGGAAATTTAATCCAGTCCGATAAAAGAAACCATCCGACAATCAATTATGGCTTTGTGGGCGATGTCAAAAAAGTAAATACACAATTATTGGAAACGTTGCTTTCAACTGGTATCGTCCCCGTTTTTTGTGCGATAACACACGATGGAAAAGGACAATTATTAAACACAAATGCGGACACCATTGCCAGTGAATTGGCGATTGCCTTATCGGAAGTTTTTGATGTCACTTTGAACTATTGCTTCGAAAAACCAGGCGTTTTATATGATGCCGAAGATGATTCTTCCGTAATTGAAAACATAAATCAAGAATTATATTCCAAATTAAAAGCCGAAAAAGCCATACATTCTGGTATGATTCCTAAATTAGACAACTGTTTCAATAGTTTGTCCAAGGGAGTTCAAAAAATAAAAATTGGTCATCACAGAATGTTGCAAAACATGACCGCATTGCACACTACAATTACACTATGAAGAGTACAGAAACCCTTACACAAGAAGCCATTACGCTATTAAAAAAACTGATTGAAACCCCTTCTTTTTCAAGTGAAGAAGACAAAACAGCACTTTTAATCGAAAAATGGTTTACACAAAATAGTATCCCTTTCGAAAGAGAGAATAATAATATTTGGGCTTTCAATAAGAATTTTGATAAGTCTAAACCCACACTTTTACTGAATTCACACCACGATACCGTAAAGCCAAACCAAGGCTATACCAACGATCCATTTGAAGCTATCGTAAAAGACGGTAAATTATTCGGACTGGGAAGCAATGATGCGGGAGGGTGTTTAGTTTCACTTTTAGCCACTTTTGTACATTTTTATTCAAATGAAAATCTGCCTTACAATATTGTAATAGTAGCTTCGGCCGAGGAAGAAAGCAGTGGCAAAAATGGATTAAACAGCGTGTTGAAACATTTACCGGAATTGGATTGTGCCATCGTGGGAGAACCTACTTTGATGCAATTGGCCGTAGCCGAAAAAGGGTTATTGGTACTTGATGTCATCGTAAAAGGTACCGCAAGTCACGCCGCACACAACAATCCTGATAATCCTATTTATAATGCGATACCCGTTATCGAATGGTTTAACAGCTATCAATTCGAAAAAGTGTCAGAGGTTTTAGGTCCCGTAAAAATGACCGTAACGCAAGTCACTGCCGGGAAACAACACAACGTAGTTCCTGCGGAATGTCATTTGGTTGTGGATATTCGAGTGAATGATTGCTATACGAATGAGGAAATTTTAGCAACGGTAAAAAGTAATTTGACTGCCGAAATTAATCCGCGTTCGATGCATTTAAACGCTTCATCTATTCCTGTTACGCATGGTTTAGTACAAGCCGGAATCGCGTTAGGAAGAACCACGTACGGTTCGCCTACCCTTTCGGATCAATCGGTTTTGAGCTGTCAATCCTTGAAATTAGGACCTGGTGAAACCTTGCGGTCACACTCCGCAGACGAATTTATATTTATAAACGAAATAGAAGAAGGAATTCAATTGTATATCAAAATACTTTCAGACTTCTTGGATTATTAGACAAGTTAGACTGCTTAGATTTTAACTAAAATAATCTAAGTAGTCTAAAAATCAAATAGTCTAACAATCTTAGAAGTCTAAAAATCTAACAGTCTAAAAATCTAATTATCCATATATGAAACTTTGGGAAAAAGGAATACCAACCGATAAGCAAATTGAACATTTCACCGTTGGAAACGACAGAGAACTGGATTTAGTTCTGGCAAAATATGATGCTTTAGGTTCTATTGCACACGCAAAAATGCTGGGTCAAATAGGTCTTTTAACAGACTCCGAAACCGTTTCTTTGGTTTTGGCTTTGGAAGAAATAATAAAAGATGTTGAAAACGGAAAATTCGAAATCGAAGACAGTTTTGAAGACGTACATTCCAAAATCGAATATTTACTGACAGTAAAATTAGGCGATGCCGGAAAAAAAATTCATACCGCCCGTTCCCGAAACGACCAAGTTTTGGTAGACGTTAATTTATATCTTAAAGACGTTCTTAAAGAACTGAAAGAGCAAGTAAAAAGCCTTTTTGATTTGCTTATGGAATCGGCTGAAAAACATCAAAATGTTTTATTGCCGGGTTATACGCACCTTCAAATTGCTATGCCATCTTCTTTCGGGATGTGGTTTTCCGCTTACGCCGAAACATTGATTGATGATATAACGATGTTGAATGCAGCTTTGAAAATTGTGGACCAAAATCCATTGGGTTCGGCTGCAGGTTACGGAAGTTCGTTTCCAATCAACAGAACATTCACGACGAAGGAATTGGGTTTTGAAACCTTAAAATTCAATTCGGTAGCGGCACAAATGAGCCGTGGAAAATCAGAAAAAACAGTGGCTTTTGCCATGAGTAGCGTGGCTGCAACTTTGGCTAAATTCTCGATGGATGTTTGTTTGTATATGAGCCAGAATTTTGATTTTATCACTTTGCCTTCGCATCTTACAACAGGTTCGAGCATCATGCCACACAAGAAAAACCCGGATGTATTTGAATTGATTCGTGGAAAATGCAACAAGATTCAAGCGTTGCCATACGAAATCACCTTAATTACAAACAACCTTCCAAGTGGTTATCACAGGGATTTACAACTGTTGAAAGAAGGCTTATTTCCAGCCATTCAAAACCTAAAAGCGTGTTTGGATATTGCGATTTTTGCTATCAAAGACATCAAGGTGAAAGAGCACATTTTAGACGATAAAAAATACGATTATTTGTTTACCGTAGATTCTTTAAACGAAATGGTTGTTGCAGGAATACCTTTTAGAGATGCGTATAAAGCGGTTGCCGAGCAATTAGAAAACGGTACCTTTCAATCTCCAAAAGAAACCAAACATACTCACGAAGGAAGTATTAACAACCTTTGTTTGGATGCCATAAAAAATAAAATGAAAGATTCTTATTAATTCAAAACCAAAATAGTTGTTACAAAAAAATCCATTCATACGAATGGATTTTTTTATATTTCAAATTTAAACTGTTAACTATCAAACCTTTTTACCCAATTCTTCCGCATCAATATCACTATGTGAAACGTTATAAATGGCTTTCCCTTCTTTTATTACTATCAATTGTGGGGATTGATGTGTCACTTCAAAACGATCCGCAATGGCATTAGAAATATCGCGATACGCTATTAAATCTAAAAAATATGGCGTAACTTTATCTGATATATTGAACTCATTTTCAAATTGTTTCAGCGCCATCCTACTTACGCTGCATCGAGTACTGTGTTTAAAAATTGCTACCGGTTTTTCATTCGAAATAGCGATAATTTCATTCAGTTGCCCTAAATCGGTTAGTTCATTCCAGTTGATTTTGTTTTCATCTAAATCCTTGTCGTCTGAACTATTAAACATATTTTTAAAAAAACTCATAAATGACTTATTTTAAGACATTTTGACTTTGAAATATGATAAAAATCATGAAATTTCTGTCAATTTGTCTGTATTATTGTATTGGAATATATATTGAATATTGATTCGCAAAGTTAGCTAAATAACATAAACAATATAAAATCATGAACATAAATAAATTTACAATCAAATCTCAAGAAGCCATTCAGCTTTCTCAGCAATTGGCACAAAGTTTAGGTCAGCAACAGATTGAAAACGAACATATTTTTAAAGCAATTTTTGAAGTTGACGAAAATGTGGCGCCATTTATTTTGAAAAAACTCAACGTAAATGTGCCGTTATTTCTTCAAATTTTGGACAGCACTATTCAGAGTTTCCCAAAAGTTTCCGGCGGAGAAATTATGCTATCGAGAATTGCTAACACCTCACTAAACGAAGCGGAAATTATTGCAAAAAAAATGAATGATGAATTCGTTTCTATTGAGCATTTAATTTTAGCGATTTTTGATTCTAAAAGTAAAGCGGCCCAAATATTAAAAGACCAAGGCGTTACCGGAAAAGGGTTGAAAGCTGCTATCGATGAATTGCGAAAAGGAGAAAGAGTAACATCTGCTTCTGCTGAAGAAACCTATAATTCTTTAAATAAATATGCCAAAAATCTAAACGAACTCGCCCGCAACGGGAAACTCGATCCAGTGATTGGACGCGATGAGGAAATTCGACGCGTATTACAAATTCTAACCCGTAGAACTAAAAATAATCCGATGCTGGTTGGTGAACCCGGAGTTGGTAAAACTGCCATTGCGGAAGGTTTAGCGCATAGAATTGTAGATGGTGATGTTCCAGAAAACCTGAAAGATAAAATCGTGTTTTCTCTTGATATGGGGGCGCTGATTGCCGGAGCTAAATACAAAGGGGAATTTGAAGAAAGACTCAAATCGGTGGTGAAAGAAGTGACTGCTGCCGAAGGTGATATTGTCTTATTCATTGACGAAATTCACACACTCGTGGGTGCTGGAGGTGGTGAAGGCGCTATGGATGCGGCAAACATTCTGAAACCGGCTTTGGCTCGTGGAGAATTACGCGCTATTGGAGCAACCACATTAGACGAATATCAAAAATATTTTGAGAAAGACAAAGCGCTCGAAAGACGTTTCCAAAAAATAATGGTTGAAGAACCGGATACCGAAAGTGCCATTTCAATATTGCGCGGTATCAAAGAAAAATACGAAACGCACCATAAAGTTCAGATAAAAGACGAAGCCATTATTGCTGCTGTAGAATTGTCTCAACGCTATATTACCAACCGCTTTCTTCCAGACAAAGCGATTGATTTAATGGACGAAGCCGCTTCAAAATTAAGAATGGAAATTAATTCAAAACCCGAAGAATTGGATGTTTTGGATAGAAAAGTCATGCAATTAGAAATTGAAATTGAAGCTATTAAAAGAGAAAAAGACGAAAGTAAACTCAAAGTTTTAGGAATGGATTTGGCCAATCTTAAAGAAGAAAGGAACGAAATTTATGCCAAATGGAAATCGGAGAAAGATGTAGTCGATAACATTCAAGCGGTGAAAACGGAGATAGAGGATTTTAAATATGAAGCCGAACGTGCCGAACGTGAAGGTGATTATGGAAAAGTAGCCGAAATTCGTTATGGAAAAATCAAAGAAGCCCAAGAACGATTGGATATTTTATTAAAACAATTGCAGGAAAATCAATCCGGAACTTCCTTGATAAAAGAAGAGGTAACCCGTGAAGACATTGCAGAAGTGGTTGCCAAATGGACCGGAATTCCTGTTACGAAAATGCTGCAAGGCGAAAGAGAAAAATTATTGAAACTCGAAGATGAGTTGCATCACAGAGTCGTAGGACAAGAAGAAGCCATTCAAGCGGTAAGTGATGCCGTGAGAAGAAGCCGTGCCGGATTACAAGACATGAAAAAACCGGTGGGAACTTTTCTTTTCCTAGGAACTACGGGAGTTGGGAAAACAGAATTGGCGAAAGCCCTGGCCGAATATCTATTTGACGATGAAAATGCGATGACCAGAATTGATATGAGTGAATACCAAGAGCGTCATAGTGTAAGCAGATTGGTTGGTGCGCCTCCGGGATATGTGGGGTATGATGAAGGCGGACAGTTGACCGAAGCCGTTCGTAGAAAACCGTATTCCGTAATCTTGCTGGATGAGATTGAAAAAGCGCATCCGGACACCTTTAATATCTTGTTACAAGTCTTGGATGAAGGAAGATTAACAGATAACAAAGGACGTTTGGCTGATTTCAAAAACACCATTATCATCATGACTTCCAATATGGGAAGCCAGATTATTCAGGAGAAATTCGAAAATTTGAAAGGAAGTATGGAAGCGGCCACAGAGGCTGCAAAAGTGGAAGTATTGGGTTTATTAAAACAAACGGTACGTCCGGAATTCATTAACCGTATTGACGAAATAGTAATGTTTACACCGCTTACCAATGAAAATATCACCAAAATTGTAGGTTTACAACTAAAAAGCGTGACTAAAATGCTGGCGCTGCAAGGCATCACCATGGACGCCACTCCAGAAGCCATTGCCTATTTATCCGAAAAAGGTTATGATCCTCAATTTGGTGCCAGACCGGTAAAACGTGTGATTCAAAGAGACGTTTTGAACCAATTATCCAAAGAAATTCTAGCCGGGAAAATCGCATCAGACAGCATTATTCTGTTGGATGCTTTTAATGGACAGTTGGTTTTTAGGAATCAAACAGAAATGGTCTCTTAATCCAAATACTTTAAATTTATGAAAACATCAGTCGAAAGGCTGGTGTTTTTTTATGTGCTATTTTTTTAGGAGCAGAACATTTGTAAATTTTTCTCAACATTGCTCCCGCTTCCCGATAATTATCGGGACGCAGTATCTTTTTTTAAACGCAGCCCTTTTCAGAGTTCAAAACTCTGAAAGGGTTAAAAGCGTTTATAAAAAAGGATACTAGCTCCCATCGGGGCTATAGACAACTATCATTTTCATAAGTATTTCTAGAATTATTTCCAGTTTGCCATTCCCACAAAGGAGGAATTTCCGCTCCGCATTCCACGATAAAAAACAACACTTATTTTCGACACAACTGATGGAATCAACAATGCAACTACCTCTTATATAGTATCCGCAAAGCCATCACATTAAAACAAAAACATAAACCGTTGATTTACATATAATTAAAAACTAATGAGAATTATTTAACATTTCAATAAGCAACCAAGCCTGTTAATAAACATCTATAGTATAATTATAAACAAATAATTTTATTATGAAAAAATTCAAATTACAATCGATTCTATTCGTATTATTCGCAACAACAGCATTAACTTCTTGTAGCAATGACGATGATGCACAAAGCGTTCCAGAACTGATTACAAAAAATGCTTTTGCAACTGAGGTGAATGGTCCAACAACAGGGAAAATAGATGAAATCATTACTTTAAATGTTGTCTTTACAGTGGATAATAGTTGTGGAGACTTCAATAAATTTATTGACGCTACAATAGGAACCGAAAAAGGGTTACAAGTAGAAGCTAAATATCTATCTGATATTTGCGACAAAAAAGTACCGGAACCCAAAACAACAACCTATAAATTCAAATCGACGGTTAAAGGAAGTTATGATCTGAAATTCAGAAAATCTGAAACGGAGTTTATCAAACATACTATTGTTATTAACTAGTTAGTTTTAATAAAAGGACTCCTTTTTTTACAAAGTCTTAGACTTTGAACAGCAATAGTCCCTTATTTAAATTAGTAAAAACATCAGTTGCAAGACTGGTGTTTTTTTATGCGTTATTTTTTAAGGAGCAGAACATTGGTATATTTTCATCACGAGTTGTCCCGCTATCTGCAGTATCTTTTTTTAAACGCAACCCTATTCAGAGTTCAAAACTCTGATAGGGTTAAAAGCGTTTATAAAAAAGGATACTTGCTTCCATCGGGGCTAAATCAGAAATTTTGCATTTCAAAAAATTAATTTATAAATAAAAAAGTTTTAGATTCGCACCAATAAACAAACAAAACGCGTTGATTAAATTTTGGCAAAGCAATACCAAAATCAACGTCTTTCTAAAACAATCAAAATGGCATCAGGTTTTTTCGCACTATTAGATGATATCGCAGCAATTATGGATGATGTTGCAGTAATGAGTAAATTTGCAGCAAAAAAAACGGCCGGTATTTTAGGCGATGATTTAGCCGTAAACGCCGAAAAAGCGTCCGGATTTATTTCTTCAAGAGAACTCCCTGTATTATGGGCAATTGCAAAAGGTTCCTTCATAAATAAAGTAATCATTTTACCCATCGCCTTTCTGCTAAGCGCTTTTTCCCCTTTGGCAATTATAATAATATTAGTGCTTGGCGGACTTTATTTAGCCTACGAAGGCGCCGAAAAAATATATGAGTATTTCTTTCCTCATGAGCATTCCAAACACGAAATTTCAATGGAACCGTTGACCGAAGAAGAAATTTTAACTTTCGAAAAAGGAAAAATAAAATCAGCAATAGTAACCGATTTTATTTTATCAGTAGAAATCGTAATTATTGCGCTGGGCACCGTAATTGGAAAACCCATTTCATCACAAATTATGGTTGTTTCCATCATTGCAATAATAGCAACCGTTGGTGTTTACGGCATTGTAGCCCTAATTGTCCGAATGGATGAAGTAGGTTTAAAACTGATTCAACTGAGTACCAAAGAACGTAGTTTCTCAAAAACCATAGGGAATATACTGGTACAAGCGCTTCCAAAGGTCATTAAAAGTTTATCCGTTATAGGCACAATTGCCTTGATATTAGTGGCTGGAGGCATATTTGTACACAATATCGATTTCTTACATCATGTATTCCCCCAATTGCCTTCCATCGTAACAGAATTTTGTATCGGACTACTAATTGGAGGAATTGTTTTGGGAATTGTAAACCTATTCAAAAAGATCATTGGGAAAAAGTAAGCAACACAAAATTGAATACATTTTAGCCGTATAAATAATTATAAAAAACTATGAAAACATCAGTCGAAAAACTGGTGTTTTTTTATACCGCACTGTTTTTTAGGAGCAGCACGTTTATGGGTTTTCATCACGAGTTGTCCCGCTTCCCGATAATTATCGGGACGCAGTATCTTTTTTTAAACGCAACCCTTTCAGAGTTCAAAACTCTGATAGGGTTAAAAACGTTTATAAAAAAGGATGCTTGCTCCCATCAGGGCTAAGTAATAACAAACTTTTTCCAGAAGAAAGTCCTGCTAAACGATTAGTTTTTCTAAAAATTAAATCTTTTTTTCCATTCCCGAATAGAGAAGTTGCCTTAATAATATGTAGTATATTATTTATATCTTAGCAAAACTATAAAAAGACTAATTGTGGCACAAAGCCAACCAAAAATGGGTGAATTGGAGCCGCTTTATGGTAAGTATAAACAAGTTGGCGGCAAGTTTACCAAAAACGATAACAAATAATAAACTATAAAAATGAAAAGAAAAATTTACATTGCAACACTCTTAATTTCTAACTTTATTTATTCTCAAAATGCAAATAAAGACTATTTAGTTACAGAAGAAAATGACACAATTTTTTGTAAAATAATTGGATTAAGTGGAAAACAAGTAGAATTTATAAAAGAAAACGAAAAATCAAGTTCTACAAAAAACATTTATAACTTTCTTGACGCAAATATTAACGATTTAAGTGTCGTAGAAAATCCTTTGGGAATAAAAATAGAACAACCAGAAAAAGGTTATGCTTATGTATATCTATATCGTCCATACGTTTATACGGGTTCAGCATTGAATTGTAAAGTTGAATATAATGGAACCAGTTTAATTAATCTAAAAACTAAAAGCTATTATTTACATAAAGTTAAAACAAACGAAATACACAAATATAAATGGAATAATAGTAATAGAAATATAGTTGAAATTAATGCAATAGAAGGAGGGATTTATTTCATAAGAGGTGCTTTTGGTTCTGAATATCAACCTTGGAATACAATATCAACAGTATCAAATGGTATGACTATATTTTTGGACAATCCCAAAATTGCAAAATATATGATATTAACAATGAAAAAAGAAAGTTCAACATATTAATTTAAAAAAATGACATTTAAAAGTATTCTTCCAATAATATCAAGTTTACTAATTTTAAGTTGTGAAAAGCAAAACCTTTGTGATGAAGGTTACAAACCACACGAACAAAATGGTCAAACAATTTGCATCCCTGATTTTCTAACAGGTCAAACATTTGATGTTAAACTTGGAAACACATATTATCATAATAAATATGGAGTAATTGTTTACGACAATGGAATATGGAAAAACGAAAACAATCAGATAATTAAAAATTTTGATAAATAAAAAACCAGTCACCAATCGAGTAGACGGTTCCGCCAGAAACTGAAGGAGTACTCCGTTCCACAAAAGTCCCTGTTCCACGAAGTCTCCCGACTTCGCCACACATGCTGAGCAAATAATACAATTCCACAGTCAAAGTCCTTGCAAGTTCCGATAGCTATCGGAACTCGCAAAGACAAAAAAACGACAATAGTGCTCTACAAAGTCTCGCCAGAAAAATAAAACCTGATAGTATATTTTGCTGGATTTCTTCCGATGGAGAACTGGTATTCAGAAACGGGGATTGGTAAAGTAAATTTTTCTTTATCTTTGAATTGGTAACCCAAAAACTATAATTATGATAAATAACATTTTCAAAAAAGGGATTTTAGGCGGAATAATAGTTTCTATTGTTATGACTTCGATGATCTATTATATGAAAACCAATCCTGGACAAGAGCCCAATGCAATTATAGGTTTTATCAGTATGTTTTTGGCTTTTATCTTCGTAATACTTGGCATAAAACAAGAACGTGAAATCAATAATGGTGCAATCACTTTTGGAAGAGCATTCCTAACGGGCTTGGGTATTTCACTCGTCATTTCAACAATTTACGTTTTGGTTTGGCTTGTTATTTATTATAACTTTTTTCCTGATTTTATGGAAAAATACAGTGAAATGGTGCTAAAACACACCAATCCTCAAGAGCTTGTCGCAAAAACTACCGAAATGAACCAAATGAAAGAATGGTATAAAAATCCATTAATGATCATTTTACTAACTTACATGGAAATTTTACCAATAGGAATTGTAGTTTCCTTAATTGGTGCATTAATTTTAAAGAAAAAATAATTCCAAATGCAACCTAAAGGCTATCTGAAGTATCCTGACTTCGGATTAGTTATATTCAAAATATCCTAAACTTAGAGTCTTTCAGCAATAAAAAAACTA
This sequence comes from Flavobacterium glycogeni, assembly GCF_048286775.1. Classification (NCBI taxonomy): domain Bacteria; kingdom Pseudomonadati; phylum Bacteroidota; class Flavobacteriia; order Flavobacteriales; family Flavobacteriaceae; genus Flavobacterium; species Flavobacterium glycogeni. The sequence continues at coordinate 93,666 of NZ_JBLVPV010000010.1, read as the reverse complement.
TTATAAATTCAGGTTTCAAACAACTCTAAAAGTAGTTTGAGTTTATTTTGACAAAAAAACAAAAAAAATATAAATCAAAATAACTACCTTTGAGAGACTAAAAACGATGGGATTATGGGAGCTTTAGAATTAAGAGACAGCATTTTAGAATCTATAAATACAGCCGATGAACGTCTTTTAAAAGTCGTTAAAGCTGTTATAGAAAGCTATCAAGAAGAGGAAATAGTGGCTTTTGCAGTTGACGGAAAACCAGTAACCAGAGCGATGTATAAATCGGAATTAGTCGAAGCAAAAGCAGAGATAAAAAGAGGAGAATATAGTACGCAGAAAGATTTAGAAAAAGAATCTGAGAATTGGTAATGGATAAATTAAAAATTATCTGGACACATACAGCCAAAGCACAATTAAAAACTATTTTCGATTATTACAAGGGAAAATCAGCTCAAGGAGCAACAAATGTTAAAGATGATATTCTAAAAATAACCAGAGAACTTCATTATGCAGAACAATATCAGCAAGACGAAATAGAACCTGAATATAGAAGAATCATCATAAGAGATTATAAATTGCTCTACAAAGAGGAAGAAAAAGGAGTTGTATTTATAGCACGAATATTTTGTACTAAACAAAATCCAAATAAACAGTTAGAATAAAAAAGGGTCTATTTCGACTCTTTTTTTATGAAATAAATTTGCCCACAGCAGTTTAGTGATTTCAGAATAGTTCTTAAAAAATCCAATACGATACACAGACTATTTAAAACCTAAAAAACACATTACCCCTATTTTCTACTCTTTATAAAATTCACTATTTTTGCAGTCTAAAATTTTAGTCATGCCAAATAAGAAATACAAAATAGCAGTCATTCAATTGAATCTTAATGATATTGCCGAAAACAACTTGAAAAAATGTATCAGTTGGGTTCGCGATGCCGCTAACCTTGGTGCCGAAGTTATTTCGTTACCGGAATTATACAGCAGTCATTATTTCTGTCAAAGTGAAGATGTAGATAATTTTGCTTTGGCAGAACCATTATACAGCACTTCGTTTATTGCTTTTAGCGCTTTGGCAAAAGAATTAGGCGTGGTAATTATTGTTCCTTTCTTCGAAAAAAGAATGGCAGGAATCTACCACAACAGCGCATACATCATTGATACTGACGGATCAGAAGCAGGATTGTATCGCAAAATGCACATTCCGGATGATCCTCATTTTTATGAAAAATTCTATTTCACGCCAGGTGATTTGGGTTTCAAAACGATTCCAACCAAAAAAGGAAGAATCGGAACCTTAATTTGTTGGGATCAATGGTATCCGGAAGCAGCACGTTTGACGGCGTTGCAAGGTGCTGAAGTGTTGTTTTACCCAACAGCAATTGGTTGGCATCCAGCAGAAAAAGATGAATATGGTGTAAACCAACATGGCGCTTGGATGAGTGTGATGAAAGGTCATGCGGTTGCCAATGGCGTTTATGTTGCAGCAGCAAATAGAATTGGTTTAGAGCAATACTTACCTGATACGGCGGGAATTCAGTTTTGGGGTTCTTCGTTTATTGCGGGACCACAAGGCGAAATTTTGGCGCAAGCCTCACACGACAAAGAAGAAATTCTGATTGCCGAAGTAGATTTAGATTTACAAGAAAATGTACGTCAGAATTGGCCTTTCTTTAGAGACCGAAGAATTGACGCTTTTGGTGATATTACAAAAAGAGCGATTGACTAAATCGTCTTTCCATAATTAAAAAATCCCTGCTGAGAAATAATTCTAAGCAGGGATTTTTATTTAAAAATAAACTTCTAAATCTAATTCAAATCTGGTTGGAATATTTTAACGACACCATCACCTTCACTACTCACCACCACTAAACTTCTTTTAGTCGGACTTTTCGAAGCCGGAATAAAAAGCAATCCTTCTGGAGCATCGCCTGTTTTAAAAGTCTGCAAAAATTTTGGATTAGCTGGATTCGTAACATCATATACCATAACGGCATCTACTCTTTCTAATCCAACGAAAAGAATCGTTTTATCACCCATTTTAGCAACCACAACTGATTCTGGTTCTACTGATTTATCATCACTTCTGGTGTCATCATACACACCAAATTCTTGGGCTTTTTTATCCAATTCATTTTTACTGTCAAAAACCATTTCTCCTGTATTTCCATTCCAAATAGAAAAAGAGCGGGCTCCAAAAGAAACTAATTCATCAAAATCACCATCACCATCCGTATCACCCATTTTGGTGTTGATATTCAATCTTCCCATGCTTGCCTCTGCTTTTAAAGCAGCCGCATTAGGAAATGCTATTGGATCAAGAACAACTGAAGAACTGCTGATTCTTTTTACATCTACAAAAGCAGAATATTCTCTGGCATCTCCTTCATTTGCAGTAACAAAATAAGGGATTTTATTGATTTCAAAATTACTGATGGCATCCGGTTGAAACATTCCTTTCGTTTTCCAAATATTCATCAAAACGCCACCATCTTTATCGCTGATATCTATGGCATTTTCGGCAAGATTGTACTCTTTGTACCCTAATGGAAAAATATTCGTAATAGTTTTAGTTGCCAAATCAATTTTAGCCACTCCGTTATTTTCCTGCAAGGTCACCCAAGCCGTTTTAGAATCGGACGAAATCGTTATGTATTCCGGTTCAATATCAGAGGTGAAATTATTTGTTGGACTTGCAATTCTGAATCCTTTTGTTTTCAGCGTACTCAATTGATTGCTAAAACTTCCGAAATTTAAAGTCGTCACTGCATAATTATTGTTAACCGCAATAATAGAAACGGAGCCGTCCGGATCTATAGAATAGGTGTCATTTGGCTCTCCTTCATTAGCAGTCATGATATAATTTCCGTCAGGAGAGAAAGTAATCATATCCGGCAAAGCACCAACCGTAATTTCTTTGATCACACTGTAATTAGCCGTATCAAAAACGACCACTTTTCCAGCATCTTGCTTATTTGGTTTTGCTTCTAATGCAACTGCTAACTTGCCATTATACGTTGCAACACTATTTGAAGCTCCGTTAAATGGGGTTAAATCGATACTTGTCACAAAAACCGGACTGGATGGATTAGATAAATCAATAACATCAATCCTATTTGTATTACTATTATTAACGGTAAATAACTTTTTAGAAACTTCATCATATGCACTTATTTCAGCAGCTCCGGCACCACCAATAGTAATAGAACCAATTTCTTTGAAAGTTGCTGCATTTTCATTTACAACTAATTCAGGAGATTCCTCTTTATTAGAGTCATTTTCGCAACTTGACAATACCATAATTGCCGCTAGAAAAGTAATACCATATTTTTTCATAACTGTATTTTTAAAATTTTTTCAAAAATAACTAGCTGAAGCCCGACAAGAATTAACTCAATATTATATAATCATTACCAAAACTATTCTTATAAATTCATGAAATGCCCGAAAATGAATAGTTGTTAACTATTTTAAAATCCTACTGAATGTTTATATTTGCAGTCTTTATAATTAGAAACGCTATATGACTACAAATAATAGAAGATTTCCTGCTGAATGGGAAAAACAACAAGGGATTTTACTTTGTTTTCCACACAACGGTAAGGATTGGCCAGGAAAATATGAAGCAGTTCAATGGGCTTTTGTAGAATTCATTAAAAAAGTGGCTACTTTCGAGCATGTATTTTTAGTGGTTGCCGATGAAAACCAAAAAGAAAAAGTCAATACCATGCTGGAAACAGCTCATGTTGTACTTGCAAATATTTCTTATATCATTCATAAAACCAATAGAAGTTGGATGCGTGATTCGGGTCCAATAATCGTTAAAAACGGAACCGAAAGAGAAGCGTTAAACTTTAATTTTAATGGTTGGGCCAAGTATAAAAACATTCAGCTTGACAAGTTTGTCCCTGCGAAAGTGGGCGAATTTCTGAATATTCCTGTGACTCAAGTCATGTACAAAGGAAAACCGGTTATTGTTGAAGGCGGTGCTATTGATACCAATGGAAGAGGAACTTTACTAACTTCAGAAGAATGCTTGATGCATCCTGATATTCAGGTTCGGAATCCAAATTTCACCAAAGCCGATTATGAAGCGGTTTTCAAGGAATATCTTGGGATTACGAATGTGATTTGGTTAGGTGACGGAATTGAAGGTGATGATACGCATGGTCATATTGATGATTTATGCCGATTTGTAAATGAAGATACGATTGTGACTATTGTAGAAACAGATCCAAATGACAATAATTATGCGCCTTTGCAAGACAATTTGAAACGTTTGCAAAATGCCAAACTGGAAAATGGTAAATCACCTGTAATTGTAGTTTTACCGATGCCCAAACGTTTGGGATTTGACGGCTTGCGATTACCTGCCAGTTATGCAAATTTTTTGATTTTGAACAATTGTGTTTTGGTCCCTACTTTCAATGATTCAAATGATCGTGTTGCGCTAAACATCCTTTCAGAATGTTTTCCTGATAGAGAAATCATCGGAATTAGCGCTATTGATTTAATATGGGGATTGGGAACTTTACATTGTTTGAGTCAACAAATTCCAGAATAAAAAAACAAACTTTTACTGTTACATAAAAAAAACACCAACATTATGCTGGTGTTTTTTTATGACTATACCGATTCAAAAAATATAATTTACTCTTTAGTAAAAGGTATTTTCTGTCCGTCACTCAAAATCATGTCTAATCCCGTTTTACTTTCATTAAATTGAAATGTAATCCCTGCTTGTTTAGACTCAAAAGTATCTTTTTCAATACGTTCAACAGTAAATGTTGGATAATTCGTTATGGCAACATTTAGAGCATTATTCTTTTCTGAAAACACAATTTTTATTGGAGCATTTTTATTAGAATAGGTTCCTAAATATTCATCTAAGATAATGTCAACATCAATCATTCCATTGGCAGAAGTCCAAGTATTATTTTCTTCATTACTATCTGGCAAAGCATGATCCGGGTCAAGAGTAATACTTTCAATTTCTTCCGTCGAATTATGTTTGAAAGACCAAGCTTTGTTTCTTTGCCAAATTTCTACCGGCAATTTAACACGAGTTACTTTTCCGCTTTTCGTTTTTATATCTAAAATTACCGGCATTGCCATTTTTTCGAAGTTTTCAATCGAAATTACAACTCCCTGTTTTGGATCGTTTTTAATGTATTTTATAGCATTAATTCCTTGATCTAAACGCCAGTTGTATTGGAACCAACCTCTCCAAAACCAACTCAAATCTTCTCCTGCAACATTTTCAATTGTTCTGAAAAAGTCATCCGGTTGTGGATGTTTGTAAGCCCAACGCTCTACATATGTTCGCAAAGCTAAATCAAAACGCTCTGGTCCAAGAACTTGTTCCCGTAAAATCACTAATCCTGAACTTGGTTTTGAATACGCTAAAAGACCAATATTAGCTTCTTTCATATTATCAGGCGAACTCATTATGGTTTCAAGATTTGGACTCGTATACACTTCAGCTCTTTGGTGCATATCAGCTGGCTTATCTTTGTATTCGCCATTATTAAAATCAACAGAACTCAATGAATTAATAAAAGTATTAAAACCTTCATCCATCCAAGCAAACATTCTTTCGTTTGAACCCACAATCATTGGAAACCAAATATGACCAAACTCATGATCCGTAACGCCCCATAAATCTTCCCCTTTAGACTCCCAACTGCAAAAAACAATTCCTGGATATTCCATTCCGCCTTCGTTTCCGGCAACATTTGTAGCGGCAGGATAAGGATATTCCAACCATCTTTTAGAATAATTTTCTATAGAAGCTTTCGTATATTCTGTTGAACGTCCCCAAGCACCATTTCCCGCGCTTTCAACAGGATAAACAGAAATAGCCAATGATTTTTTTCCGCTTGGCAAATTTATTTTTGCAGCGTCTAAAATAAATGCTGCTGAAGATGACCAAGAAAAATCACGGGCATTTTTAATTTTATAATTCCACGTTTTAGTAGTTGCAGCAACTGTTTTTGATGAGTTTGCAACTTCCTCAGCTGTACGAATAAAAACTGTTTTATCACTTTGTTTTGCCTGAGCCAAACGCTTTTGTTCTTTGGCAGAATAAACAGCTGTAGGATTCAGTAATTCCCCGGAACTCGCCACAATATGATTGGACGGAGCAGTTATACTTACATCAAAATCACCGTATTCCAAGTAAAATTCCGAAGCTCCTAAATACGGATTTGTATTCCAGCCTCTTACATCATCATACACACACATGCGTGGATACCACTGTGCTATGGTGAAAATTTTACCGTTTTTAGTTTCCAATACTCCCATTCTATCCGAACCTTCAAAAGGAGCTATAAAAGAGAAATCAATTTTGATTTTAACAGAACCGCCTTTAGGATTTAACCCTTGTGGAATAAAAACCTGCATTCTAGTATCCGTAATTACATATTTCGCTTCAGTCTCTGTAGATTTTCCTTTAACGGTAGCAATTATTTTAACTGATCTTATTTTATGTCCACCGTCAAAAATTTGGCCTTGAGCCCCATTTCGGCTTCCTGTCAAAGGAACAACTGCATTTCCACGGGAATCCGCTTTGAATAAATTTTGGTCTAAGTTCATCCAAACAAAAGCCAATTTATCTGGGCTGTTGTTCGTATACGTAATGATTCCTGTCCCAGTAATTTCGTTCTTCTTTTCATCCAATTTTGCCTTCAATTGATAATCGGCTCTGTTTTGCCAATATTCAGCCCCTGGTTGCCCACTTGCTGAACGCGTACTTGTTCCATTTTTTGAATAAAAAAATGGGGCAAAAGCATCATGATAATCATAGTTTGAGATTGGGTTACTTGATACATTTACAGGGGTTTGTTGCGCCCAAATAGACGTAACTCCCAATAATAAAGCCAAATGTAGCATGACTCTGAAGCGACTGTTTTTCATTTTTCTTATAGTTTATATCACAAATTAATGAAAAAAAAGAGAATTTTAAACTATTCAGAAAGAATTGATTCCATTTTAAATAAATAAAATCAAGCTTAAACCTAATTAGAATTAAAAATTATAAAATATATTTACCATACAAAAATCAATTTTAAAATTAACGAAGAACAATTTTGACAACTATAATAAAAAACTCAATTCTAACGGCTGAAATAAAAAATTTCGGTGCTGAATTAATTTCCTTAAAAACGAATCAGAATAGAGAATACATTTGGGAAGGGAATCCTGATTTTTGGGGCAAGCACTCTCCTATTTTGTTTCCAATTGTTGGGACTTTAAAAAACAATTCCTTTCATCATAATGGAATGGAATATCATTTATCGCGACACGGTTTTGCCAGAGACATGGAGTTTGAATTAATCGATGCAACAGAAAATAGTGCCACTTTCTCCATACAATCTTCTGAAGAAACATTAAAAGTCTATCCTTTTGAATTTGAATTGCAAATCATTTACACATTAAATGAAAATAATTTATCTATTGCATATAAAGTAATTAACAACGGGAAATCACAAATGCTATTTTCTATTGGAGCGCATCCCGCTTTTGCTTTACCAAATCAATTCGAAAATTATTCTATTGCTTTCGAAAAAGAAGAACCTTTGGAATATTATCTTTTGGAGGATGATTTAATTTCAAATAAAACTAAAAAACTAGAAGTTCATGATAAAAAAATTTCTCTGACTTATGAATTATTCGAAAACGACGCTTTAATTTTCAAAACATTACAATCCAATTCGTTGACGATTTTAGAAAATGAAAATCCAATTTTAAAAGTAAATTTTGAAAATTTTCCAAGTTTAGGAATTTGGACAAAAATGAATGCACCCTTTCTTTGTATTGAACCTTGGTTTGGTTATTCGGATACCAATGAGAACTCCGGAAATCTATTGGAGAAAGAAGGCATTCAGATCCTCAATTCCAGAGAAAACTTTGGAGCAAAATTCAGCATCGAAATTTTATAACCAACGGAAACTATTTTCTATATTTGGATAATGAACTATTATAACTGAAGTTCGTAAATAAATCAAACTATGCGTAATTTACCTCTTCTGTTAGCCTTTATATTTTTATCATCGGCTTGTTCCAGTTATAGAGTAACCGAAGATTATGTTTTTCCTTCCAAAAAAAATAAAGCTCTGTATATTAAATCTTATAATCAAACATTGAAATTATGGGATATTCCGTTTGAAGAAACTGATGTGATGACAAGTTACGGTATGGCACATATCATCATCAGCGGGCCAAAAACTGGTGAGCCTGTGATTTTATTCCATGGCACAGATGCAAGTTCCTCCATGTGGTTTCCTAACATAAAAGAATTCAGCAAAAGATACAGGGTTTACGGGATTGACTTTCCTTTGGAAGCTGGAAAGTCGGTAACAAACTGCATTAAATTGAGCAATAAAGAAACTGCTGGTTTCTATAATGAGATTTTTGAGCATTTTCAGATGAAAAACATTAATTTGGTGGGGGTGTCGAGAGGCGGCTGGATGGCCACCTATTTAGCCGTACAACCTGATAATAAAATTAAGAAAATAGTTTTACTGAGTCCTGCACAAACCTTTGGAGGTATCGAAAACATATGGAAAGTCCTCACTGCACTAAATCTTAAATTATTTCCAAGCCCAAAAAGTTTAATGAAATTTTTTAATGCATTTTCATACGATCCAGATAAAATTGACAGTATCTTTAAAGAACAACTTTATCTGGCCTACAAATATGGAAATAGCAAACCCCGATTATTAAATATGGTACGGTTTTCAGACAAGGATTTAAGATCATTGAAAATTCCTGTTCTGGTTTTGGTTGGTGATCATGACATCGTGAATAGTGAAAAAATATTCAAAAAAGCGCACAAATTAATTCCAAATGTAGAAACAGCAGTTATCAAGGACGCTGGGCATTTCATATCTATTGATCAATCCGAAATTATAAATAAAAAAGTTGTCGAATTTTTAAATAAAAACTAATAATGTTAACTATAAATTTCAGTCCATTCCCAAATTTAGAAACCGAACGCTTGCTTTTAAGAAGAGTGGATACTAATGATATAAAAGAGATTTTCGCTCTGAGATCTAATCCGGAAACTATGAAATACATTCCAAGACCTTTAGTCAAAACGGATGAAGATGCCTTGGAACATATTGCAATGATAGATACCAAAATAGAAACTAATGAAGGTATAAATTGGGCGATTACGTTGAAAGATAATCCCAAACTAATTGGAGTAATTGGTCATTACAGAATAAAACCAGACCATTTTAGAGCCGAAATAGGTTACATACTGCTTCCTGAATTTCATGGAAAAGGAATCATTTCTGAAGCTGTAAAAGAAGCCGTCAATTATGGTTTTAAAATAATGAAACTACATTCCATTGAAGCATTCATAGATCCTGAAAATCATGGATCTGCGAAAGTATTAGAAAAAAATGGTTTTGTTAAAGAAGCGCATTTAAAAGAAAATGAATTTTTTGAAGGGCGATTTTTGGATACGGTAATTTATTCCATTTTAAATAAATAGTCATTGTTTTTGTTCACTTTTATAATGTTAAAATACGTTTAAACTGACAACATTAACTCTAAACATAATAAGGTCTCAAACATTAATGGCTATATTTGCGCCTGTTTGTAGTCAAAATTTGACTGGATAAACAACAGAAAACACCCTTATGAAAAAATTATTTATTGCCTCTTTTCTTTTCTTCTCTTTTTTATTGCAAGCTCAAACGTATATAAAAGCAAATGCTTTTACAACTTTAATGACAATTCCAAATGTTGGTATTGAAACGAGTATCGGGGAAAAATCAACTTTACACTTTGATGCTTTAGCCTCTTTTTGGAAATCAGTAGGCGGAAAACCTAGACAATTTTATACTTTTACTCCAGAATATCGTTATCATTTTAAAGAAAAATACAATGGTTTTTATGCAGGTGCCCATATTGGAGCGAGTATTTTTAATTTTCAAAAATGGAATTACTTAAATACCGATATGTATGAAAAAGGGTTTGGATATTTTATAGGTTCAACTATAGGGTATCAAGTAAAAATTAATGACAAATTTATGTTGGATTGTTTCTTAGGTGGTGGATGGCATCAAGGTTTTTATAAAGGCTACCTTATAAGTACTGGAGAGCGTTATGAAACAGTTAAAAATTACAACAAAAGTGGTGAATGGTTGCCTTATAGAGGCGGCGTTATGGTTTCCTATAAATTAAACTAAAATCTATTTGGGTAATTTAGCCACTGATTTTATATATAAATCTTCCACTTGCTTTCTTGCCCAATCCGTTTTTCGTAAAAAAGTTAAACTGGATTTTATACTTGGATTTTCAGTAAAACATTTTACTTTAATGAGTTCTCCAAGAGTATCAAACCCATAATAATCGACTAATTGTTCAACGATTCTTTGAAGCGTAATTCCGTGAAGCGGGTCTTTCGATTTTGAGTTTTCCATTTTGCAAATATATAAAATCAGTAAATAATAATTTTTTAAATTTATTCAAATGAAAAAATTCATACTTATAATCGCTTTTTTTGCTTTGCAAGTTAGTTTTGGACAACAAAATACAACTACTTATTACTTTATACGTCACGCAGAAAAAACAGATAATTCTCAAAATCCTGATTTATCAGAAAGCGGTTTGGAAAGAGCTAATCTTTGGAACAAAATATTCTCAGAAGTTAGTTTTGATGAAATCTACTCAACGGATTATAAAAGAACAATACAAACCGCAAGTCCTACTGCTACAGCCAAGAAGATTCAAATTAAACTGTATAACCCTAAAAATATAACTATTGAATCTTTCAAAAAAGAAACTTTAGGAAAAAAAGTTTTGATTGTGGGACATAGCAATACCACACCAAATTTTGTAAATCAAATTATTAATCAAAAGATATATGCAGATATTGAAGATACTGTTTTTGGCAATCTTTATATTGTAACTATAGTTGATAAAACAATCTCATTTCAATTACTGAAATTAGAATAAAATAATCCAAAGAAACACAATTATAAAAAAAGTCACTATCGAATGGTAGTGACTTTTTGCATTTTTGTAGATTCCGAGTGAAATTTTAAAATTTCATTCCAAAGCCCATTCCTAAAATCAATGGATTAATGGTTACTTCTGCAGGAATACTGAGTCCTGCTGATAAATTTGAAGCATCAACAGTTACATCGGTTTTTAGAAATATTTTTTTAGCATCAACATTGATAAAGAAGGTGTCGTTCAACATTAAATCAAAACCCACTTGGAAAGCATAACCGACATTATTTTTATAACTAACATTTTTAACTGTATTTCCATCTTCTACATTGTAGAAAATAGTATAATTGACCCCAGCACCAACATAAGGTTTAAATACTTTTTCTTCAAAAGGTGTAAAATGGTATTGCAAGGTTAATGTTGGCGGTAATAACCAAACATTTCCTAAATCTACATTGATGTTATTTGGTCCTCCAATTGCAGAAATATCTGAACCAACAGTATTAACATCGTGTTTTGTAGTTCCCAGAATTAACTCGGCTGCAAAATTCTTTGTAAAAAAATAGGTAAAGTCCAATTCCGGAACAAATGTATTTGAAATAGAAACATCACCTCCAATAATTCCGATTTTGGCACTTTCATATGGTATAACTGCAATTCCTCTAATACGGGCCTGCCATTTTTTGAAATCTTGAGTGCTATTTTGTTCTTGGGCTTGTGCATTTAATGTCAAAAAGGACACTGCCATAAAGGCTAAGATAATTTTTTTCATTTTAACTTTGGTTTAAATTGTTGAACAAATTTAGGCTTGAGCCTTTCATTATTAACTGATATAAATCATAGTTTGAAAAATATTTACACTTATTTTAGGGCTTATTACTGGATAAATTTTCAATTTTATTATACATTTGTAAACTATGCTAAAAACAATAAATATATTAAACAAAAGAGCTCGATTTGACTATGAAATAATCGAAACATTTACTGCTGGAATTGTTTTAGCTGGTACCGAAATCAAATCCATTCGATTAGGAAAAGCGAACATCACAGAGAGTTTTTGTGAGTTTAGCAATAATGAACTTTTTGCGATAAATACCTATATTGAAGAATATACTTTTGGTAATCAATTTAACCACAAAGCCAGAAGTGAACGTAAATTACTTTTGAATAAAAGAGAATTAAAAGGTTTGCTAAAAAGTGTCCAAGCCAAAGGATTAACCATAGTTCCCTTGAAATTGTTTACCAATGAAAAAGGAATGGCTAAACTTCAAATTGGTCTTTGTAAAGGTAAAAAAACCTACGACAAGCGTGAATCTCTTAAAGAACAAGATACCAAACGCGACTTAGACAGAATCAAAAAATCGTTTTAAATTAAAAGAGTATTGAATAAATTATTTTTTATTTAAAAAAATGACTAAATTTGTCAAGACAATTAAAAACATTTTTTAAAAATGAAAACACTACTCAAAAATGCAAGAGAACAAAAAGGGCTCAAAACTAGAGAAGTGGCTCAACTTTTAGGAATTGATCAAGCCTTAATAAGTAAATTTGAAAGCGGAACCAGAAAGCCTACTAGAGAGCAAGTTATAAAATTAGCTTCTTTACTGGAAATAGATTTAGAAACAATAATGGTCGTCTGGCTTAAAGAAAAAATTCTTTATGAAATTGGCGAAGATGAATTTGCGTTAAAAGCATTATTGGTTGCGGAACAAGAAGTAAGGTATCAAAGTAAACCTTCAAAGAAAAAATTATCTACTACACTTCAGAAAATTTTAGATGAAATTGATATATTAAAGACTAAACTAGATGGGTTTCGTCAATTTGATAGCTATCGCATTGCACAAGCTTTAGAGCTAGAATACACATTTGAAAGTAACCGTATCGAAGGAAATACGATGACGCTTCGGGAAACTGATTTGGTTATCAATGAAGGTTTAACGATATCAGGAAAAAGTATGCGAGAACATCTTGAAGTGATTAATCATCAAGAAGCGATTGCATACATCAAAGATTTAATGCAAAGAAATAGTTCCATAAATGAACGCGAAGTACTGTCTATTCATAATCTTATTTTGAGAGGGATTCATCCGGAAGATGCGGGTCGCTACAGGAAAGTACAAGTAATGATTCAAGGAAGCAGTCATATGCCTTCACAACCGTTTCTGGTTGCCAAAGAAATGGAAGATTTTTTTATTTGGTATGAAACCAATAAATCAAGGCTTCATCCTATAGTTTTAGCTGCTGAAATCCACGAGAGATTAGTCACCATTCATCCATTTATAGATGGGAATGGCAGAACTTCACGCTTGGTTATGAACTTGATTTTATTACAACATGGCTACATTATCGCTAATATAAAAGGCGATTATGACAGTAGAATGCAATACTATCAGGCACTGGAAACGGCTCAAACTAAAAATAATAAAGATGATTTTTTACTCTTTATTGCTCAAATAGAAAAAGAAAGTTTAGAACGTTATTTAAACATTATTGGTCAATAAAAATACATCTTCAGCTCCCTTCCCTTCGGGAAGGGTTGGGGATGGGATTTTAATTTTTATCTTCCAATAAAGGAACGAATCGAAATTCACCAAACTCATGTTTCTCAAATTGTGTCTCATTTTTTCTAATTAACAAAGTCATAATTTGTACCTCTTCTCCTAACGGGATAACGAGCCTTCCTCCTATTTTTAGCTGTGCCATCAAAGGCTGTGGAATAAACGGAGCGCCCGCAGTAACAATAATGCTATCAAAAGGTGCGTAACTTGGTAATCCTTTATAACCATCTCCAAAAGAAAGATGTTTGGGACGAATATTCAGTTTTGGAAATAAAACAGAAGTTTGTTTGAACAATTCTTTTTGCCTTTCAACGCTAAATACTTTGGCTCCTAACAAACATAAAACAGCTGTTTGATATCCAGAACCTGTTCCTATTTCTAAAATTTTATGTTCTTTTTTTACTTCTAATAATTGAGATTGAAAAGCTACGGTGTATGGTTGCGATATCGTTTGACCAGCTCCAATAGGAAATGCTTTATCTTGATAAGCATAATCTTCAAAACTGGAATTTAAAAATAAATGTCTTGGAATCTTTTTTATCGCATCCAAAACACTTTTATCAGTAATCCCTTTTTGTTCTAAAACGCTTACTAATTGATTCCGAAGTCCTTGATGCTTGGCTGTGTCTTTCAAAATTTACTATTTTATTTTGGCAAAAATAGAAAACAATTTCTGAATTCAAATGTTGGATTTTAAATTTTAAATTAACTGAATAATTGTCTCATATCAATAATAGATTAATCATTTTATTGCTATTTTTGTAAAAATTACATCGTTATGCTGAAAATTGGAGTATTAGGTGCTGGTCATCTAGGAAAAATACATTTGCGTTTATTACAACAATCTGATAAATATGAATTAGTCGGTTTTTATGACCCAAATCAAGAGAATGCTGAAAAGGTTTCTAAAGAATTTGGCTATAAACATTTTAGTACAATTGCTACTCTTATTCATGCCGTTGATGTAATTGATATTGTTACACCAACTCTTTCTCACTACAAATGTGCCAAAGTAGCCATCAAATCTGGCAAGCATGTTTTTATTGAAAAACCCATTTCAAATACGGTTGAAGAAGCCGAAGAAATAATCGCTTTGGCAAAAGAATACAATGTCAAAGGTCAAGTTGGTCATGTAGAGCGTTTCAATCCAGCATTTATCGCTACCAAAAACATGATTGAAAATCCTATGTTTATTGAAACCCACCGTCTTGCTGAATTCAATCCGCGTGGAACCGATGTTCCTGTGGTTCTAGATTTGATGATTCATGATATTGATGCTATTTTGAGCGTTGTAAAATCAAAAGTGAAAAATATAAATGCCAGTGGCGTTTCGGTTATCAGTGATACACCAGATATTGCCAATGCGAGAATAGAATTCGAAAATGGTTGTGTTGCCAATTTAACGGCGAGCCGAATCTCTATGAAAAATATGCGTAAATCTCGTTTTTTCCAGAAAGACGCTTATATCTCGGTTGATTTCTTAGAAAAGAAATGTGAAGTGGTAAAAATGAAAGATGCTCCGGAAGTTCCCGGTGATTTTGATATGATTTTACAAAATGCTGAAGGCGTAAAAAAACAAATCTACTTCTCCAATCCAGATGTAGAACAAAACAACGCAATTCTTGACGAACTGGAATCATTTGCAGATGCCATCAACAATAACACTACTCCTGTGGTGACATTGGAACAAGCAACTGAAGCCTTAAGAGTGGCGTATCAAATTATTGATTGTTTCAAGAAATAATCTTTAAATTCTAAAATTAAAATATTTTAATCCAAAATAAGAATGAAAACAATAGCCGTAATCGGAGCAGGAACAATGGGGAATGGAATCGCCCACACCTTTGCACAAAGTGGTTTTACCGTAAAATTAATAGATGTTTCTGAAAAATCTTTGGATAAAGGAATGGCAACTATCGCCGCCAATTTAGACCGAATGATTGCAAAAGGAAGCATTACCCAAGAAGACAAAGCCAAAACGATTACCAACATCATCACATATACAGATATTAAAGATGGCGTTGTTGGAGTAGATTTAGTGGTTGAAGCTGCAACTGAAAACGTAGAACTAAAACTAAATATCTTCAAGCAATTAAACGAAGCTTGTTCTCACAATACGATTTTGGCAACCAATACTTCTTCCATTTCTATTACTCAAATTGGAGCAGTTGTGGCACATCCGGAACGTGTTATCGGAATGCACTTTATGAATCCGGTGCCTATCATGAAACTGGTAGAAATTATTCGTGGTTATAATACTTCTGACGAAGTGACGAAAATCATCATGAATCTTTCCGAGAAATTAGGAAAAACCCCCGTTGAAGTAAACGATTATCCTGGTTTTGTTGCCAATAGAATTTTGATGCCAATGATTAACGAAGCTATCGAAACATTATACAACAAAGTGGCCGGTGTTTATGAAATTGACACTGTTATGAAACTTGGAATGGGACACCCAATGGGACCTTTACAATTAGCCGATTTTATTGGTCTTGATGTATGTTTAGCTATTTTAAACGTAATGTACGACGGTTTCAAAAATCCAAAATATGCGCCTTGTCCATTACTGGTAAATATGGTTCGTGCGGGAAAAATGGGAGTGAAATCTGGTGAAGGTTTCTACGATTATTCCGAAAGCAAAAAAGCAGAGAAAATTTCTAAACAATTTATATAGTCTCTATGTTTAAAAGTCGAGCGTCTAAAATTAATTACTTTAAACGCCCGACTTTTGGCTTTTGACTTTTGACATAATTATGGCCAAAATAGTTCCTTTCAAAGCAGTTCGTCCTACTCGTGATAAGGTTTGTCTTGTTACTTGTCGTTCTTATGAAGAATATGTAAATGCTGAATTAGCAGCGCAATTGGATTTCAATCCGTTGTCTTTTTTGCATATTTTAAAACCAGCTTATACCAATCAGGAAAGCGTTTCTTTTGAAAAAAGATACCGACAAGTACATCAAAAATACGAGGATTTCAAAAATGAAATCATTTTAGTAAAAGATAAAAAACCTGCCATTTATATTCATAAAATTGTTACCAAAACACAATCATTCACAGGGATTATTGCGGGAACAAGCGTAGAAGATTATCGCAATGATATCATCAAAAAACATGAAGATATTATTGCTTTCAGAGTCCGATTACTAAAAGAATATATGAAATATTCAGAGTTCAATACCGAACCTGTTTTAATGACATATCCAGATAATAAAACCATAGAAAACTGGATTTTTAACTGTACCCAAAAATTAGCTGATTTTGAGTTTTCAACCACAAAAAAGGAGATTCATTACCTGTGGAAAATTGAAGATGCATTAGAAATCAATTGGCTCCAAAACATATTTGAAAAGACAAATAATCTTTATATCGCTGACGGTCATCATCGTACCGAAGCACTAAAATTATTATCGGAGGAAAATGATGATTCAGAAAATACAGCAAAAAATCACATCCTGAGCTATTTGATTTCCGAAAACAATGTCAAAATATATGAATTCAATCGTTTGGTAAAAGATTTAAACGGTTTCTCGAAAGAAGATTTCATAAATGAGTTGGACAAGAATTTCATTGTTGAAAATAAATTTCAGCAACCTTTTCAGCCTTCTCAAAAGCATCAGTTCGGAATGTATCTGGACAATGAGTTTTATAGCTTAATTTTACGAAAAGAAAATGAAGTTTTCAAAACAGCTTTAGACAGCTTAGACACTCAAATTTTATACAAAAAAGTGTTGCTGCCTATTCTTGCCATTGAGGATTTACGTAATGATGAACGAATAGAATACCTTTCAGGAAAACAATCCGTATTGGAAGTGAAAAATAAAATTGACCAAGGAGAATTTGAAATTGGTTTTATTCTATTTCCATCTAATATTGGAGAAATAAAAGCTTTGGCTGATGCCAATTTGATAATGCCACCAAAAAGCACATACATCGAACCAAAGTTTAGAAGCGGATTGGTCGTTTATGAACTTTAGGTTTTAGTAACGCTTTAAAATCAAAACATTAAAATGTCAATAGCGAACAACTTACTCAAGATAAAATCTACATTACCGCAACAGGTAACCTTAGTTGCAGTTTCAAAAACCAAACCTGTTTCGGATTTAATGGAAGGGTATGAAGCCGGTCAACTCATTTTTGGAGAAAACAAAATCCAGGAAATGGCCGAGAAATGGGAACAAATGCCCAAAGACATTCAATGGCATATGATAGGTCACGTTCAGACGAATAAAGTCAAATTTATGGCACAATTTGTGAGCTTGATTCACGGAGTAGATAGCTTAAAATTAGTACAGGAAATCAACAAACAAGCGCTAAAACACAATAGAATTATCGATTGTTTATTACAAATACATATTGCAGAAGAGGAAACTAAATTTGGTCTTGACGAGGAAGAACTCGCTTCACTCCTATCATCAAATGAATTTCAGGAACTGAAAAATATCCGAATTGTTGGATTAATGGGAATGGCAACTTTCACAGACAATAAAGATCAAATCAAGAAAGAATTCACCCATTTAAAATCTATTTTTGATGGATTCAAAATTCATAATTCACAATTTACCATTCTTTCTATGGGAATGTCGGGAGATTATCAACTTGCAATTGAATGCGGAAGCACAATGATTCGGATTGGAAGTAGTATCTTTGGGGGAAGAAATTAGCAATAACGAAATTCAATTTCAATAAAAATGCAAATAAACGAACCTAATTTTGAAAAAATATACAGTTTTGAAGACCGTTTAGTTCGATTTGCAGGTGAATGTATTTTCTTTGTTAGAAAATTAGAAAAGTCTTATGAAATTGAATATTATAAAAACCAACTGATAAGATCATCTGGAAGTTCTTCATTGAATTACGGAGAGGCTCAAGGAACAATAACAAGTAAAGATTTTATATTTAAAGTTTCTCTTTCCGTTAAGGAACTCAAAGAGTCCAGAAATTCATTAAAAGTTCTTGATTATATAAAAACAGGAGATTTAGAAGAAAGAAAGTGGCTTTTGACAGAAGTTGAAGAACTTATAGCTATCGCTTCAAAAATGATAAATAATAAAAAATAATTCAATAACAATTACAATGGCAATAAAAATATTTTTTCAATAGCAATTACAATAGCAATTACAATATTCAATTTTTTAGATTTTTAAAATTGATATTTGCTTTTAATATTGATTTTGTTATTATAATTGATTTTTGAAATTGACATTGCTATTGATTTTTGAAATTGACATTGAAAATGTACGCAATACTAGACATAGAAACCACTGGAGGACAATTCAACGAAGAGGGAATCACTGAAATCGCCATCTATAAATTTGATGGTCATGAAGTGGTGGATCAATTCATCAGTTTGGTAAATCCGGAAATTCCAATTCAACCATTTGTAGTGAAACTTACTGGTATTAATAATACCATGTTACAATCTGCTCCTAAATTTTTTGAAGTAGCAAAACGCATCATCGAAATGACAAATGATTGTGTTATTGTGGCTCATAATGCCTCTTTTGATTACAGAATACTAAGAACTGAATTCCGACGATTAGGGTATGATTTTGAAGCCAGAACACTTTGTACTGTTGAATTATCAAAAAAATTATTACCGGAGCAACCATCCCATAGTTTAGGAAAACTGGTCCGTGCTCTTGGAATCCCAATGGCAGACCGCCACAGAGCCAGTGGTGATGCATTGGCGACGGTGAAATTATTCAAAATACTTTTGGAGAAAGATTTAGAGAAAGAAATTGTAAAAGATTTTATAAAACTGGAAATCGAAAAAGGGATTGCTCCAAAATTACTGGATATTGTTTCTGGCTTACCCGCTAAAACAGGTATCTATTACATTCACAATGAAAAAGGAAATCTGATCTATATTGGCAAAAGCCGAAACATAAAAAAACGTGTCAATCAGCATTTTACAGGGACTTCCACAAAATGCAAGAAGATACAAGCCGAAGTTTTTACGGTAACATATGATGAAACCGGAAGTGAATTGATCGCTTTATTGAAAGAAAGTGAAGAAATAAAAATCAACAAACCTATCCATAACCGAGGACAAAGAAAAAATATTTCCCAATTGGCTTTATACGCTGAAAAAGATAAAAATGGTTATCTCAACCTAAAACTTCAAAAAGCAGACGGCCGAAAAAAAGAAATCACCTCATTTACTTCCTTGCAAGAAGGTAAAAATGCGTTGTTCAGAATAACATCCCATTATAATTTGTGCCAAAAACTTACAGGTTTATATGTTTCAAAAACTAACTGTTTTCAATACAATATAAAAGAGTGTGACGGAGCTTGCATTGGCGAGATTTCAGCTGAAGAATATAACGCAAGAGTTCAGGGATTTATAGAAAATAATAGCTTCGAAAATCAAAATATGGTACTTGTTGACCGAGGAAGAACCATCAATGAACGCAGCGCAGTTTTAATTGAAAACGGAATTTATAAAGGCTATGCTTTCTATGACCTAAACTATCAAATAAACAACATCGAAATCCTTAAAAACATTATCATTCCCATGCAAAACAATAGGGATATACGTAATATCATTCAAGGTCATGTTCGAAAAAGTAAAACACTGAAAATTGTAAAATTCTAATCACATGCTAATAATTACAACATAATTATGCAAAGATTAAAGTCAAAATTTGACACTTTTAGACATAGAACTAATGTCGTAATTTACGGAACAAATACCGCCTCCGGAAGATTATTTGATCTCATTCTTTTAGGCGTTATTCTATTGAGTGTCGTTATAGTGATGCTTGAAACAGTCAAAGGTTTTGACACAAAGTACCACCAACAACTCATAGTTTTGGAATGGATTATCACCATTTTCTTTACTTTAGAATACATTCTTAGGATTATATCTATCAAAAAACCCATAAAATATATCTTTAGTTTTTATGGAATAATTGATTTGATTGCAACATTACCCATGTATTTTTCACTGTTTTTTGTTGGAACCAGCGTTTTAACAGTTGTAAGAGCCTTGCGATTGTTGCGATTATTCAAGATTTTGAAACATCCACAATTCTCCAGTCAATCCACTCACCTAAAAGAAGCGTTGATTGCCAGTAGAGGCAAAATACTTATTTTCATTTACTTCATGTTAATCAGCAGCATCATCATTGGCTCAATAATGTATATCGTTGAAGGAAAAGAAGGCGGTTTCACCAGCATTCCCATCAGTATTTATTGGACAATCGTAACACTGACAACGGTAGGATATGGAGATATTTCGCCTATAACACCGCTAGGACAAGCCATCGCATCGGTAGTAATGATAATGGGTTACGGTATTATTGCGGTTCCTACAGGAATTGTTTCTGCTGAATTTGCAAACAGCAATCGTAAAAAACCAAGGGCCGAAAGAATTAATCCATGTACTGTTTGCGGTACCGAAGGACATGAACATAACGCAAAATACTGCTACCATTGTGGTGCAGATTTATAATGCTAATAATTTGAAGCAATTCCAGCTGTACACTGCAACTCCTCGTTATTCCAGTTGTTTTTCTAAGGCATAAAAGGAGCTTCCTTTGGTCGCTCTTTTACACCAAGAAAAACAAACTTTCATAACTCCGGGGTTTCCGTTTCCATCTGGGCTAAAAAATATGAAATACTTAATAACCATTATCGGACCTACGGCTATAGGAAAAACTTCCTTGAGTATAGTATTAGCTAATTATTTTAAATGTGATATTATTTCCTGTGACAGCAGGCAGTTTTTCAAGGAAATGACCATTGGAACCGCTGTACCAAACAAAGCCGAGTTAGAAGCGGCTACCCATCATTTCATCCAAAACAAATCCATATTCGAGAATTATACCGTTGGTGATTTTGAGAAAGAAGCAATTGCAAAACTAGACGAATTATTTTTGACCAATGATTATGCAATTCTAGTTGGCGGTTCCGGATTATATGTTGATGCAATTTTAAAGGGTTTTGATGAATTTCCCGAAATAGACGCTACAGTACGTACTGAAATAACCACAAATTACGAAAAACTGGGAATTGGGTATTTACAACAAAAGCTAGAAGCTTTAGATCCTGATTATTACAAAAGTTTGACCGCCGAAAATCCTCAAACCTTACAAAACCCACAACGAATGATGCGTTTTGTAGAAGTATGCCTGGGTTCCGGGAAACCGTATTCTTCTTTTTTAAACCAGAAAAAAAACAGCCGAGACTTCACTCCTATTTTAATAGGTCTGGAAGCTGACAGAAAAATCATTTACAGTCGAATCAATCAACGTGTTGACATCATGATGAACGAAGGACTTCTGGCTGAAGCAAAAACGTTATTCCCAAATAAAGAGTTGAATGCGTTGCAGACTGTGGGATACAGAGAATTATTCAGCTATTTTGACAGAGAAATTTCATTGGAATTTGCGATTGAAGAAATAAAGAAAAACACTCGAAGATTTTCTAAACGCCAATTGACTTGGTTCAAAAGAAATGAAAACACCAAATGGTTTGATTTTGAAACTCCGTATGATGTTATTATAGATTACATCCATTCAAAAAAATAAAACTAAAAATACAAATTCATACTAATTTATATGCCAATAGCTTCAAATTTTACTTCTGTTCTTAGCAAAGACTGGGAAATCAATTTTACACAATGCGCGCCAAATGGATTTTTAAAATACACTGATTTGTGTAATATTTTACAATTAACGGCTGCGGCACATTCAGAAATTGGAGGAATCAGTTTTACTGACATGCAGGAATTTGACCAAGCGTGGGTTTTAAGCAGAATGAGAGTTGAAATCTCTAAATTACCAAAATGGGGAGATACTGTAACCGTAAAAACATGGATCAATTCCTTGGAGAACTCCCGTTCAGTACGAGCACTGGAAATGCATGTGAATGGAGAGAAAATTGTAGGCTCTGAGACTTTTTGGGCTGTTTTTAATACTAAAAAGCGTCGACCGGAAGGATTGGCTTTACCGTTTGAACATTTTGAATTATATCCCGAAAAAAGAGCTACTCTTGAAGGGTTTTCTAAAATCAACTTCAATCATGAGAAAGAAATAGTTTTTGAAAGAAATGTATTTTTATCCGATCTAGACATTGTAAATCATGTCAATAATGTCAAATACCTGGAATGGTGTTTGGATCTGGTTGATGAAAAATTAATACTGAATCAAAAAATTGAAAGTTTTGAAATGAATTTCTTAAAGGAATTATCATTAAAAGACAAAGTGATTATTCACGAAAGTATTTCTGAAAGAGAGACTGTTTTTAGTATTACAAAAGAAGACAAGACGAGTTTCGCTTTACAATTGAACTGGAAATAAAAACGTCCTTTCGCTCCAAAAAAAAAGCCTCAATTTCTTGAGGCTTATATCTATTTATTCTGCTACTTTATTCTTAACAACTAATCTGAATCCTTCTCCGTGGATGTTTAAAATTTCCACATCTTCATCCAGTTTCAAATACTTTCTCAACTTAGCGATGTACACATCCATACTTCTGGAAGTAAAATAGTTGTCATCTCTCCAAATTTTCGTCAATGCCAATTCTCTTGGCATCAAATCATTTTCGTGAAGGATTAACATTTTCAATAATTCATTCTCTTTTGGAGATAATTTTATTGGCTCTTCATTATTAAAAGTTAAAAAACGAAGTTTTGAATTCAAATGGAATTTACCAATATTAAATTCAAATTGTACTTGTTCTGCTTTAGTATCCGATGATTTTCTTTGAATTATCGCTTTGATTTTCATCAACAATACTTCCGAATCAAAAGGTTTATTCAGGTAATCGTCAGCACCCGCTTTATATCCTTTCAACACATCTTCTTTCATCGATTTTGCTGTTAAAAATATAATTGGCACTTCATTATTTTTTTCTCTGATTTCTTTCGCCAAAGTATAA
Organism: Flavobacterium glycogeni; assembly: GCF_048286775.1. Classification (NCBI taxonomy): domain Bacteria; kingdom Pseudomonadati; phylum Bacteroidota; class Flavobacteriia; order Flavobacteriales; family Flavobacteriaceae; genus Flavobacterium; species Flavobacterium glycogeni. The sequence continues at coordinate 70,268 of NZ_JBLVPV010000010.1, read as the reverse complement.
CCGTCTTTATAAGGCATCATTACATCCAGAATACATAAATCATAAGTATCCTTTTTGAATTTTTCGAATCCTTCCATTCCATTTTTGGCCAAAGTGACATCAAAATCATTTAGCATTAAATAATCTTTTAAAACTGCTCCAAAATTAAGGTCATCTTCAACTAAAAGTATTTTTTTATTTACATTTTCCATATTCTAATTTATTAATGGTAATTTTATTATGAAGGTACTCCCTTTTCCCTTTTCACTTTCTACATATACTTGACCGTTATGGTCATCAACAATTCTCTTTACGTAAGCTAAACCTAAACCGTGTCCTTTAACATTATGAATGTCTCCGGTATGCTCTCTGTAGAATTTTTCAAAAATTCTTTTTTGAGCTATCTTACTCATTCCCAGTCCACTATCTTTTACTTTGATAATGACCATATCTTTGATATTTTCAGTGAAAATTTCAATTTCAGGAACATTAGGCGAGTATTTTATCGCATTTTCTAAAATATTCACAATGACATTGGTAAAATGAACATCATTGATTAAAACTGTGGTTCTAATGGCTTTAAAATGGCAGGTAATTGTTCCTTGCCTGTCTTCTAAAATCAAATTCACATGATCTATTGCATCTTCAATAATCTCATGAATATTATTCGATTCTTTGGTAATATCTAATTCTCTCTTTTCTAATTTAGAGATTCGCAACACATTTTCAACTTGTGCATGCATGCGTTTATTTTCATCCTTAATCATTTGAAGGTATCGCAAAACCTTCTCTTTATCATCTATTATTTTTGGATTTTTAATCGCATCCAAAGCTAAATTGATAGTTGCAATTGGAGTTTTAAACTCGTGTGTCATATTATTAATGAAATCGTTTTTGATTTCAGAAATTTGGCGTTGACGAATTAATTGATTCAATGCACTTGTATACGCAATTAAAATAATCAGTGTAAAAACAATCGAAAGAACTGTTATACTAACGAGTTCTGACAATAAAAATTTCTTTTTTAGAGGAAAAGTTACCAACAATTGGTATTTCGTGTTCCCTTCATTATCCGTAAGAATAGGAATTGAATAGGTGGCGTCTTTATCATATTTAAACGCATTGGATTTAATTTTGGTAGCCAAATTATTGCTGTAAATACCAAACTCAAATCTTGTTTCAATACCATATTCTTCTAATTCTTTTTTAATGAGTTTTTGCAAAACATCACTGGAAACACGTTCATCAAGTGGCATTGCAGACAATACATCCTTGGCTGAAATTTCAAAAAGGACATTGTCTAAAATAGCAAGATTTCCTGATTTTTCAATACTGACATCAGGGATCAAACTTTGATTCAGACCTGATTTATCCATAGAATTATTATTGTAAACTTTAGTTACACGTTTGGAACTAAAGCTCTTGAATTTTTCACTATCAAATTTTTTATCAAAGAACGTTGGTGAAATATTATAACCCTCCGAAATTATACTGTTAGAATATATGATGGTTTTATTTGTTCTGGGATTTTTTTGAACATAATAAAACTCTAATATATCATCCTTTTCAGGTACTTTTCCAGTACTGTCTTTATAATGATTTATTTTATCATAAAAACTATATGCCTCTTGTTTTTGAAGTTTATCTGCCACATTTCCAATAACTTGCTTAACATGAAATTTAAATTGCTCGTCATTGTTTTTGAATGAAGTATTAAACCAATACACTTGAACAAGAATTATTCCTATTAAGGACAGACTCATCAATAAAACAAGTAATCTGAAAAAAAGTTTATTCATCGAAACAAATTTAGTATTTTAACAATATATTAAATAATAGATTAACCAAACATTAACACCTATATCACTTTTTGTTTAATCTTTAAAATTTTAAGAATTTTAACAACTTCTAATTTTGCAGTTTCTATAGCAGTATTTTCTATGCTGAAATCGCTTTTTGAAATGCGCTGTTCATCAGTCCATTGTGCGTTTATTCGTTTTAAAACAAGTTCACGTGTGGTTTTATCTCGCTCAACAACTCTTTGAATTCTTGATTCTATTGGCGCTGTGACAGTTATAATCAAATCACAGTTTTTATAACCTCCACTTTCAAATAAAATAGCGGCTTCGTAAATAATATAAGAAACTTTTTTATGTTGTATTAGCCATTGATCAAAATGCTTTTTTACGGCAGGATGAACAATATTGTTAAGTTTTTCTAATTTTTCAGGGTCATTGAATACAATTTTTGCCAGTTTTTCTCTATTCAATATCTCTTTTTCAAAAACTGCATTACCAAATACGTTTTTAATGGCTACTATAATTTCTGAGGTTTGCATGATTTTTCTGGCTTCGTCATCAGCAATGTATACCGGAATACCAAACGATTCAAAATAATTTGCAATAGTGGTTTTCCCACTTCCGATACCGCCAGTTAAACCAATTATTTTTGTCATATTAAACTTTGAAAAATAATTCAGGAAAAGCTTCTTGAGGTTTTTGCTTCAAAATGATAATTTTATAAAAAGATTTTATAAAACCCGTTCCGTAACCATAAAATTGTTTCCAAACGGCTATCAATGATAAATACCCGATTTTTAAGCTCTTATTTTGATAGGAAGACACCAAAAACAGTACCAAAAAGTAAACAAAATACAATTGAAGCAGCAAATCAAAATTAAAAATCAACATTAATAAAAAGGAACTAAAAAATCCAATTATGAATACCGAAGGAAAGAAAAAAGTAAGCTTGTTGTATTTTGGATACCAACTATTCAGAATAGGTCGTGCTTTTCCAAATTTATTTACCTGAATAGAAAACTTATCCCAATCAATTCTTCGCTTGTGATAGACAAATGCATTGGGGAAAAGTTTGGTTTCAAAACCTAAATTCCACAAACGGATAGACAAATCCGGATCTTCGCCAGGATGAATATTCCCAAACCCTTTTGATGCTTCAAAAGCTTTGCGAGATAATCCCATATTAAAACTTCTAGGCTGAAACTTATCAATTTTTTCCGAACCTCCTCTAATTCCGCCAGTGGTCAGAAACGAAGTCATCGCAAAATTAATTGCTTTTTGTATATCCGAAAAACTGTCTAAAGCTTTATCAGGTCCTCCAAAACAATCTACATAATTTTGTTTTAAAGCTTTGTCAACCTCTGACAAATACTCTTTTGGAATAATACAATCCGAATCAAAAATGATAAAATAATCACCTCTGGCCTTTTTCATACCATAATTCCTGGAATCTCCAGGACCTGAATTTTCCTTGAAATAATAGGAAATATCCAATCTGTCACCATATTTTTGAGCTACATCTTTACAAACTATAGAAGAACCATCTTCAATAATAACAATTTCAAAAATTTCGTTATACGTTGAATGAGATAAACTTTCTAAAAGTTCATCAACTTCATCCGGACGATTGTAAACTGGTATAATTAGGGAAAATAACATAAATTAAAAATGTGGTATTAAAGAGTTTTTTTAGACATAAAAAATTTTAACAAATATAATCTTTATCCATAAAAAAACCATCAACTATTAATCGATGGTTTTATAAATAATTTGCTGCTTTTTATTCAAACATTTCCATCACTTCCTGGCTTACTCCCATGTTTGAGAAACCACCATCATGCAATAAGTTTTGTAACGTTACTTTTCTGGTCAAATCAGAAAATAGTGTTAGGGTATAATTAGCACAATCTAAAGCAGATGCATTTCCCAAAGGTGACATTTTCTCGGCAAAATTTATAAATCCGCCAAATCCTTTTACACCCTGACCAGCCGTTGTAGGCGTTGGAGATTGAGAAATAGTATTGACTCTTACTTTTTTATCTCTACCAAAGAAATAACCAAAACTTCGTGCAATAGATTCTAAAAACGCTTTGTTATCCGCCATGTCGTTATAGTCCGGAAACACGCGTTGCGCTGCCATATAAGATAGCGCAACAATACTTCCCCACTCGTTCATGGCATCTTTTTTATATAAAACCTGCATTACTCTATGAAAAGAAACTGCCGAAACATTCCATCCTTTCTCCGTGTAATCGTAATTCTGATTGGTGTAATGATTGCCTTTTCGAACATTTACTGACATTCCGATGGAATGTAAAACAAAATCTATTTTACCGCCCAGAATTTCCATAGCTTGATCTACTAAATATTCTAAATCAGCCACAGATGTAGCATCAGCAGGGATAATTTGAGAATTTGTTTTTATCGCCAGCTCATCAATCGTTCCCATTCGTATGGAAGCCGGAGCATTGGTAAGAACAAAAATTCCTCCTTCATCAAACACTCTTTCTGCTGTTTTCCATGCGATTGAATTTTCATCCAAAGCGCCGAAAATGATTCCTCGTTTTCCTTTTAATAAGTTATACATAATACAATTAATTTAAGTCTGTTCTTTAAAAAAATAATGCACCTTAATTTCGAAATGAATAAAACCATTGTGAAATTAAAATGCATTACAGAAACTAAATATTTAATTTAGTAAGGATTAAGCAATACTTTCGATGTTTACCACTTCGTTTGCATCTGCTTTATAATCTACTCCTTCTACGTCAAAGCCAAATAGATTGTAAAAATCTTTTCTGTATCCTTCTAAATCTCCTATTTCAGATAAATTTTCAGTTACAGCTTCAATCCACAATTTAGCCACTTTTTCTTGAACATCAGGACGCATTTCTAAATCGTCGATACGGATTCTTCCTTTCTCATCAACCGGAACTTCATTTCCAGTATATAATCTTTCTTGGTACAAACGTTGAATTTGTTCGATACAACCTTCGTGAATTCCTTCTTCTTTCATTATTTTATACAATAAAGAAATATACAATGGAATAACCGGAATGGCTGAACTTGCTTGTGTAACCAATGCTTTATTTACCGAAACAAATGCTTTTCCATCAATAGCAGCTAAACTGTCAGTGATAGCAAATGCAGTCGCTTCAAGATGATCTTTAGCGCGACCAATTGTACCTTTTCTATAAACTGCCTCAGTCAATGATGGCCCAATATAAGAATAAGCAACAGTTGTAGCGCCCGGAGCAAGAAGATTTTCTGCTTTTAAAGCATCAATCCACATTCCCCAATCTTCACCACCCATTACAGCAATCGTATTTTCAATATCATCACCACTACAAGGCTCAATTGAAATTTCTGAAACTTTACCCGAATGAAAATCAACTGTTTTATTAGTAAAAGTGCTTCCGATAGGTTTCAAAACAGAGCGATGCAAAACACCGGTAACCGGGTGCATACGAACAGGAGAAGCCAAACTATAGATTACTAAGTCCACTTGCCCTAAATCTGCTTTTATAAGATCTAATGTTTGTTGTTTTACTTCATTCGAAAACGCATCACCATTGATACTTTTTGCATATAAACCTGCTGTATGCGCTTCAGTTTCGAAAGCTGCAGAATTATACCAACCTGGTGAAGCAGTTTTACCTTCTGTTGGAGGTTTTTCAAAAAATACACCAATTGTTGCTGCATCAGAACCAAAAGCACTTGAAATTCTGGAAGCCAAACCAAAACCGGTTGAAGCTCCAATTACCAATACTTTTTTAGCCCCGTTTATAGGTCCTTTTGATTTAATATATTCTATTTGATTTTTAACATTTTGTTCGCATCCTTTTGGGTGAGATGTCGTACAAATAAATCCTCTCATTCTAGGTTCTATAATCATATTCTTGGTTATTCGTTTTTTTATTTATTCGTGTAATTGTTTTATTGCTGATGCAAACATCTTGTTTTTAAAGGAAACAAATATAAAGTAAAAAATTAGTTCAGCAAGGCTTTAGCGTGATTTAAGGCCGAATCAGAAACAACCGTTCCAGATAACATTTGAGCAATTTCGACCACTCTTTCCTCTCCATTTAATAACTTCAATTCAGATTGTGTATCGTCACCAACAGTCGATTTAAATACTTTGAAATGTGCATTTCCTTTTGCTGCAATTTGAGGTAAATGGGTAATAGCAAAAATTTGCATTTCCTGGCTCATTTCCTTCATGATTTCCCCCATTCTAATGGCAATTTCTCCGGAAACACCAGTATCAATTTCATCAAAAATTAAGGTTGGTAATTTTGAGTATTGTGCTAATATCGCCTTAACAGCAAGCATAATCCTTGACATTTCTCCGCCGGAAGCCACTTTTTTCAATAAACCAAAGTCTGTTCCTTTATTGGCCGAGAATAAAAACTGAAGCTCATCTTTTCCATTTTGGAAATAGGTTTCAGTAGTATTAATATCAATATTGAAGCGAACATTTGGCATTCCCAAAGTTTCTAAAATGGTAATCAATTTTTGAGATAAAACTGGAATCGAATCCAATCTATTAGTATGAATTGTAGTCGAAAAAGCATCTAATTCAACTGTTTTTTGTTCAATAGAAATAGTCAGTGCAGCAATTTCTTCTTCCATATTGCCTAATTCTAAAACTGAATTCTCAAGATTCGCTTGAATTTCCAGTAATTCGTCCACGGATAAAACCTGATGCTTCTTTTGCAAATTAAAAATCACCTGAAGCTTTTGACTAATTAAGTCCAATTGTTCCGGATCATTAATAAGTTTTTCGGAACAGCGATTCATTTCATCCGAAATATCATCAAACTCAATCGTTACGCTTGTAATCCTATCTAACAAAGAATGATATTCAGTCGAAAAAGAGGCGATTTTTTGTAATGAAACCTTGATTTCATTCAAATTATGCATAACACCAATTTGTTCTTCATTGGCTATAGCCAAAGACCTATCGATAGATTCTTTTATAATCTCAACATTATTCAATTTTTCAAAATCAGTTTCAAGAGTTTCTTGCTCGCCCGATTTTAATTGTGCCGCAACTAATTCATCCAATAAAAAAGTATTGTATTCCTGCTCTTTCTTAGATTCGCTTTGTCTTTTCAGCAGCGAATTTAATTTGGATTTATCCGATTTATAGCTTTTTAAAAGCGACTGATACTCCAGAATTGTTTCTTTATTATTGGCAATTGCATCAATAATTTCGAACTGCACATTTTCATCCGAAAGTTCTTGGGTTTGCTGTTGCGAATGAATATCAATCAAGAACAAGCTGAGTTCCTGCAATTCCTGAAGATTTACAGGACTATCATTTATAAAAGCTCTTGATTTTCCTGAAGGAAGGATTTCACGTCTAATTATGGTGTCATTTTCATAATCCAGATCATTAGCCTCAAAAAAAGGAAGCAAATTATACTTAGAAATTTCAAAATGAGCTTCAATGACACACTTTTCTTCTTTGCTTTTTAAAGAAGTTAAGTCGGCTCTTTTTCCTAAAACCAGTCCTAATGCTCCTAAAATTATTGATTTTCCTGCACCCGTTTCTCCTGTGATTGTTGAGAAACCTTTTGAAAAATCGATAGACAATTTTTCTATTAAGGCATAGTTTTTTATCGAAAGTGACGTTATCATTTACTATATTGTTTTGTGATGTGAAGCTGGATTAAACTAAAAATTGAAAATCAATTAATATTTTATCAGCATCCATTTACTTGAATTCAAAGGAGAAATTTTATTCAGATTATCTACTAAATCTGAGATTGTAATGCTGGGTCCACCAGAAAAAATAGAAACGATTTCATCTGATTTAGCATCAAAAAAGACACGCGTTAAAAATGCATTGGGTCTGGAAGCATTTAGTTTAGTCAAATCGATTAGTGATCCTTTTATTTTTTCTTTAGACGCTTTTAAATCCTTACTCATTAGGTCTAAACCAGTATGATAATCTAACATGGATTGTCGCACTTGTTTGAATGCAGGAGATAAAATATCGTTTATTAAAAAGTAACGGTTTTGGTTTCCATCAGTTTGGCTCCATCCTTTGGAACCGCCTTGTTGAGCTACATTCGAGATATTTTGAGCCGTTTCAAAATAAGAATTTCCAGATTCGGAAACAAAAGTATCCGCATCCATTCCTAAAATCATATAACTGTAAAAAGCCACAACAGAAATTAAATTAGAATCGAATGTAGTTGGACTAAAAATTAGATTTTCAAACTCTGTATATCTAAAATTAAAGTCTTTATCATTATAATTTAATACTGGAGATGAATAAGAGGAATTAAAAATAGGTCTTGAAGATTGCACTTGAATAGTTGCAGTAAATTGATCTGCGCTATTCGAAGAAATGGTAATGTACATCGAACAATTAATTTTTTCGTTTTGCTTAACCGTTTGTCCCGTCCAATCCGTTTTATTTACAAACTCACTTATTGAAGTTTGTAAGGTTTTAAAAACTTGCTGATTTGTAACACTCAATTTTTGTGAATCAACCGTTACCGTACAGTTTAATTGTTGCGCTTGCGTAAGCCCAAAAGTAAAAAGCAGAAAAAAAATAATTGTTTTATTCATCTGTAGATTTGTATTATTTCTTAACGGTTATCTATAATTCAAACACCAACATTGCGTTTCCATTACAATCCGTTACCCTATTTCATAAAATGTACTTTCACCTTTTCTAGAATATCATCAGCAACAGCTTCTTTAGATTTCAATTCCATTGGCTCAATATTGAAATATTTATCAATAAAGGTAACTTTATTCGTTGCTTTACCAAAACCAGCACCCTGATCTTGAAGCGAATTTAAAACAATCAAATCTAAGTTTTTTTTCTGAATTTTCAAGGTCGCATTTTCAATTTCATTTTCTGTTTCTAAAGCAAAACCTATCAGAAACTGATTTTTCTTTTGTTCACCCAAAGAAGCTAATATATCCTTCGTTTTTTCGAGTTCTATTGTAAAATTATCAGCTGCTTTTTTTATTTTTTGTTGTGCAACAATCTTGGGTTTGTAATCTGCAACGGCCGCAGCCGCAATCGCAACATCCACATCGGCATAAAACTGATGACAAGCCACATACATTTCTTCTGCAGATACAACACTAATCACATTAATCAATGGATTTGAAACTTTACAATTTGTAGGTCCCGAAACCAAAATCACCGAAGCACCTAGATTTGCAGCGCTTATCGCTATATCAAAACCCATTTTACCCGAAGAATGATTTCCTATAAAACGCACAGGATCTATTGCTTCGTATGTGGGACCGGCGGTAATTAATATTTTTTTTCCTTTAAGAGGTAATTTGCTATTTAAATCTGCTTCCAGAAAAGCTACAATATTTTCAGGTTCCGCCATTCTTCCTTCACCGGATAATCCGCTTGCTAATTCACCGCTTTCGGCAGGAATTATTACATTGCCAAACTGAGTCAGAGAAGAGAAATTAGCAATGGTAGAAGGATGTTTGTACATGTCTAAATCCATTGCAGGAGCAAAATAAACAGGACATTTTGCTGATAGATAGGCTGCAATCAATAGATTATCACAAGTACCGTTTGTCATTTTAGACAAAGTATTTGCTGTTGCAGGAGCAATAACCATCAAATCAGCCCAAAGTGCTAATTCAACATGATTGTTCCATTTTTCATTTTCGTCGTCTTGATTATAAAAACTGGAATGTACAGGATTTTTGGATAACGTAGATAACGTAAGAGGAGTTACAAAATCCTTAGAAGCAGGTGTCATTATCACTTGGACATGTGCACCTGCTTTTATGAAAAGTCGTACTAATGTGGCTGTTTTATAGGCTGCAATTCCACCAGAAACTCCAAGTAGAATTTTCTTACCGCTTAAAACTGACATAGTAACTATTATTTATTTGAATCTCTGTGGTAGATTTTACCATCTAACCATTCTTGAACTGCTAAAGCGTGTGGCTTAGGTAGTTTTTCGTAAAACTTTGAAACCTCAATTTGCTCTTTGTTTTCAAAAACTTCTTCAAGACTGTCATTATATGTAGCAAATTCTTCCAATTTTTCAGTCAATTCTTTTTTAATTTCAGAATTGATTTGGTTTGCTCTTTTAGCCATAATGGTTATCGCTTCATACACATTACCAGTAGGTTCTTCAATAACAGTTTTGTTGTATGTTATTGTATTTACTGGAGCATTCGTCTTTTTTAAATCCATGACTTTATTTATTTAGTAAATTTTTGTAAATCTTTATCTATTCGAGCTAACATTTCGTTTGCTTCTTGCTTGTATTTGGTATCCGCTTTAAATTTAATCAAGTTCAATTGCGCTGCTTTTGCAACATTTAATCGCTCTTCCATTTTTGATGGGATACTATTAATAGCCAATTGATAGGCTGAATCTAACTTGTAATATAAAGCATCTTCTTTTAATGGAGTTCCCGGATAATCCGCTACAAAATTGTCTAAAGCAACAATTGCTGATTTATAATCAGAAATTGTATTGTATCCTTTAGCATTTTCGAAAACCTTTTTTTCTATTTTTTCACTAAGCACTTTTACGGCACTATTAGCCTCCGTTAAATACTCAGAATTAGGATAATTATCAATAAATGATTGCAATTTATCTAATGCTTTTGTGGTATCTGTTTGATCTAAACTATAAACAGGAGATAACATAGAGTAGCTTTTTGCTCCCAAATAGGCTGCTTCCTGTAATTTTTCACTTTTTGGATATCCCGAAACAAAGCTTTCAAATTGATACCCTGCCAAGTAATATTGTTTTGTTTTGTAATAGGATTGAGCAAACATGTAAAACAATTTTTCCGCTTGAGGTTTCCCTCTGTAAGCAGGAGCAATTTGTTCAAAAATACGAATCGCTTTAGAATATTTTCCTGCGTCGTATAATTTAGTGGCCATTTCAAATTTAACAGCGACATCTTCGGTTTTTAATGCTTTTTGGTATTCGTTACAAGAACTGAATAGAGCTACAAGAAGCAATAGAGATATAATTTTTTTCATTTTTTTACTTTTTTTATGATTTCTTGGTTGAAACACCCCATAAAATCATACCGAAGTTTCGGTGGCAAATTTAGTTATTAATTTAGCGACTTCAAAATATATTTTTTGTTTAAAAAAAGTGTCTTTTTTTACCCTTGTTTATTGACTTTTTTTACAAACTGATCAATTCTGCTTGCGAGCGAATCATCTACTTTTACAAGTGGCAAACGCACTGTGTTTTCTGAAATTCCCAGTGATAGAAACACTTGTTTGATTCCTGCCGGATTTCCTTGCTCAAAAATCATATCGATACAATCCGCCAAAAGGTACTGTGATTTGAATGCTTCATCTACTTTTCGATTCAAACCTAATCGAATCATTTCAGAAAATTCTTTAGGAAAACCTTGCCCAATTACAGATATAACGCCTGATCCACCTGCCAAAACCATCGGCAAAGCAATCATATCATCACCTGAAATTACCAAAAAATCTTTTGGTTTGTTTTTTAACAATTGCATGGCTTGAACAATATCACCGGCAGCTTCCTTAATGGCTACGATATTTTCAAAATCATTAGCTAAGCGTATAACCGTTGAAGGCAACATATTGCTGGCTGTTCTTCCTGGGACATTGTATAAAATTACAGGAATTGGCGATGCTTCAGCAACTGCTTTAAAGTGTTGGTAAATACCTTCCTGAGTAGGTTTGTTATAATACGGTGAAACCGATAAAACCGCTGCAAATTGAGACAAATCTCTTGTTCTCAACTCTTCTGTCACTTTAAAAGTGTTGTTTCCTCCTACTCCAAGTACTAATGGCAAACTTCCATTATTAGCCTCGATTACGGTACTAATAACTAATTCTTTTTCGTCTTGAGACAATGTTGCATTTTCTGCAGTTGTACCCAATACTACAAGATATTCAATTCCTCCATCGATTGAAAAATTTACGATCCTTTTTAATGCTTCGGTGTCAATTGAAAAATCTTCTTTAAACGGGGTTACAAGAGCAACACCAGTACCTATTAATGATTGCATATTAGATTTATAATTTGTTTAATAATTTTAAATATTTGAATAATTCACTTACAAAAAGTGTATAATTATCGACATACGTTTTAATCATAAAATGATTTAATCTTTTGTCTATTAATGAAAAACCGACTTTAAATTGCGCTTTTGAATCATGATTAATTTTTAATAAAATTGCTTTTTCTATGTCATAATAACTGATTAACAAATCAAATTTTTTATTGATGAAATCATTTACTTCCGGAGAAGAAATTTCTCCATTCCATTTTAAATGTCCTGAATTGAATACAGGAAATTTTTTGTCTGCTGTTTTCTTAAATTTATCCCTGTAAACAATTGTTGTTATATTTTTTGGTGCGATTCCGTTTGCCGTTAACGCTGCAATCAATGCTTCCGTTTTGGCAAAACGGCTGCCATCAACCAGTAAACCGATTGTTTTTACAACATTAACTGACTCAATATTTTTTAAATTTTGAAAGCTTTTTTTTAATGTTTTTTTTACAAAATAATCCTTTATATAATTCAAAAACATATTACTTTTACTTGATTACAAAATTAATTAATTAAGTCGCATTTAAAATGGTAAATCTAAAAAAGTATAACGATGTTTCTAAACTTTTTGTTATATTCTTAACATTTTTTTTTGTTGCCTCTTGCAGCAAACAAAATTACTACGTTACTAAAATAGAAGGCAAACGAATTCCAATCACCGAAAAGGAAAATCAAGCCGCTATCTCTCAGAGTGAACAGGCTAAGCAAATTGAAAATTTCATCAAACCGTACAGAGAACACATCAACAAAGATTTAGACAGCATTTTGGCTTATTGTCCGGAAACATTAGATAAAAGCACTGGGAAATGGCAAACTACAATTGGTAATTTGATGGCTGATGTTACTTTGATGAGAGGAAATATTGTGTTTCAAGCCAGAGAAAAAAAGAACATCGATATTTGTTTGCTCAATAGCGGAGGAATTCGTTCTATACTTCCAAAAGGAAATGTAACAGCAAGAACGGCTTTTGAAATTATGCCTTTTGAAAATAGTTTGGTTGTGATTGCTTTAAAAGGAGAACAAATTCTTGAAATAGTCGATTATTTTATCGCCGAAAAAAAACCACATCCGATAGCTGGAGTAACATTTACCATTGATAAAAACAATCTTCCAAAAAACATATTAGTACAAGGAAAACCTGTTCAAAAAGAGACTATTTATTACGTAGGAACCAATGATTATTTGTCTAATGGCGGAGACAACATGAATTTCTTTAAAAAAGGGGTTCAGAAATTTGATTTAGACTATAAACTACGAAATATTCTTATTGATTATTTTAAAGAAGTAGATACAATTCCTGTGATAAATGATGTTAGAATTACTGTTGAATAAGTAATTCGGATTTAGATAACAAAATAGTTTTAGAAAACGTAAAGCCCTAGCCCCGATTGAAGCGGCATCCTTTATGTTTTTCCTTTAAAAACATAAAGATATAGCGTCCCGATAGCTATCGGGAAGCGGGAAATAGCTCCTGATTGCTTCGTTCCTCGCAATGACAATTGGATTAAAATAAATAAAAATGAAAAGAAGAGAATTTATAGAAAAAACAGCTGCGAGTTCAGCTTTACTAAGTTTAGGTTTATCATTAAGCAGCTTTGAATCTTCACAAAAAAGACATCTTACTATTTTACATACAAATGATGTACACAGTTATATTGATCCGTTTCCTGCGGATCATCCCAGAAATGCAAATATGGGTGGCGTAGCGCGAAGAGCCGCTTTGATTGAAACGATTCGAAAAGAAAATCCAAATGTATTATTGCTGGATGCGGGCGATATTTTTCAAGGAACGCCTTATTTTAATTATTATGGCGGAGAATTAGAATTCAAATTGATGAGCATGATGCAATATGATGCTTCTACGATAGGAAATCATGATTTTGATAACGGTGTTGAAGGTTTACATGCGCAAATGCCACATGCTAAATTTGAGTTCCTATCCGCCAACTACGATTTTAAAAACACCGTGATGGATGGTTTTGTAAAACCGTATAAAATATTCAACAAGAATGGCATTAAAGTAGGTGTTTTTGGGCTTGGAATCGAGCTAGATGGTTTAGTAGATAAAGGAATGTACAAAGAAACCGTTTATAATAATCCTCTTGAAACGGCTCAAGATATGGTTCGGATTTTAAAGAAAGAACAAAAGTGCGATTTAGTGATTTGTTTGTCTCATTTAGGGTATAAATACAGAGACGAACCTACTAAAATCTGTGATTTGAAATTAGCCGAACTAACGCAAGACATTGACTTGATTATTGGCGGACATACGCATACTTTTCTAGACAAACCAACCGTTGTAAAAAATCTTGCCGGCAAAGAAGTTCTAGTAAACCAAGTCGGCTGTTACGGTATAAATCTGGGCAGAATAGATTTTTATTTGGATAACGACAAAGCAAAAGCTTTTGAAGGAAAATCGATTTTTGTATAATTTTTTTGTGATTATCCGTTGCTTGTACCAAGCTACATCTTATGAATAAAATTTAGCTGTTTTGTCATTTCGATCCCGAAGCGTCGGGATCGAAATGACAAAATTAAACACATTGGTATTAGTTACGGACAAGCATCTATTTTTTTAAGGACTTTATCATTCTCAATAAAATAATTGACCATGAAAAAATACGAAAACACCTGTGTTATTATTTCAATTAAACTAAAGGTAAAAAGTGACAGATAAAAACCATTTAGAACATAAAAAACATCCGAAAGCAAAAAGCAAGTTGACATTAATACCAAATTCAAAAAAGCATAATTGCTTTTTGTAATATAATTTACAACAGAAATACAAATTAATGTACCCAAGATTATACTGTACATTATAATTATTGAAAAATCTGTTTTCATTTTCTCAAATTGCAAACTCAAAATAGTAAATGATAAAACGAGCATTACAAAAATTACACATAGTATAGATAAAACATCCGTTCTATTAAATTTTAATTTTTTGAACCCATTAACAAGATGAATTATAAGCAGCAGATAAACGGTCAAAAAACTCAGTACTGAACCTACTTCCGAATTACTGTCGCTCATCAAGATAAAAACATCCCCTATAAAAGAAAACAAAAAAATCCCTCCTTTTATTAAATCAATTTTATAATTATTTGTAGTTAAATAATAAATAAAAATGGATGGTACTACTAGGGATTTTGCATAAAATACATACTCTTCCTGACCTATTAAATTAAATAAAATAGTAAAAAAACAAGCTGAAAAATAAAGGATCAGTGAAGGTGTATTAGCTTTCATTTATTAGTTTCATAAAATCATCCTCGGAGATTATCGGGATATTCAGTTTAGTTGCTTTATCCAGTTTAGCGGGCCCCATATTATCTCCTGCAACAACATAATCCGTCTTTGCCGAAATAGAACTTCCCACTTTTCCGCCGTTATCTTCAATAGCTTTTTTTAAATCATCTCTGGAAAATTTCTCAAAAACTCCTGAAACAACAAAGATTTTTTCGGAAAGTTTGTCTGTTGCATTTGGATTTATCTTTTCAACAATTTCAAATTGAACACCAAAATTTTTTAGTCGGTCAATAATAATTCTATTTTCCTCGTTTTCAAAAAAGTCAAGTACACTTTGTGCTATTCGATCTCCAATTTCATCCACTAAAATTAAATCCATCAATGTAGCCTGACGCAATGCATCGATACTTTTATAATGTTTGGCTAGTTTTTTAGCTACCGTTTCTCCAACAAATCGGATTCCAAGAGCAAACAAAACGCGCTCGAAAGGAATACTTTTTGAATTGGCCACTCCATTTACTAAATTCTCTGCTGATTTTTGAGCCATTCGCTCCAAAGGGCGAATTTGTTCTACGGTCAACTCATACAAATCAGCATAATTATGAACCAATCCGTTATTAAACAGTAATGCTACCGTTTCTCCTCCAAGACCTTCAATATCCATGGCTTTTCGGGAAATATAATGCTGAATCCTCCCAACAATTTGCGGTGGACAACCATAAAAATTAGGGCAATAATGATTGGCTTCGCCTTCACTTCTCACCAATTCTGTATTGCATTCCGGGCAATGCGTAATGTATTTTGTAGCTTCTGAGTTTTCTGGTCGTTTAGTAAAATCGACTGCAATTATTTTAGGAATAATCTCTCCTCCTTTTTCTACAAAAACAGTATCTCCAACACGAATATCTAGTTTTTCTATTTGATCCGCATTGTGCAAAGAGGCGCGTTTCACAATAGTTCCGGCTAATTGTACCGGCTCTAAGTTGGCCACTGGAGTAATGGAACCCGTTCGTCCAACTTGATACGAAATTGAATTTAATCGTGTAAAAACTTGTTCTGATTTGAATTTATAGGCAATTGCCCAACGAGGAGATTTCGCAGTAAAACCCAATTCATCCTGATAGTGAAAAGAATTTACTTTTACGACTACACCATCAGTTTCATAAGGAAGATTGTGCCTGTGAACATCCCAATAATCTATAAATTCGAAAACCTCGGTTAAACTATTGGCTAATTTTGCTTCTTTTGGTACTTTGAAACCCCAATTTCTTGCCGTTTCTAATCCTTCAAATTGCGATTTGAAAGGAAGATTATTTCCAATTAAAAAATACAACAGGCAATCCAAAGGGCGTTTTGCCACTTCAGCACTATCCTGTAATTTTAAACTTCCGGAAGCTGTATTCCTTGGATTTGAATAAGGCGTTTCTCCAATTTCAATTAATTCCTGATTCATTTTTTCGAATCCGGCAAAAGGTAAAATGATTTCACCGCGAACATCAAATGTAGCAGGAAAATTTCCTTTTATTTTTAATGGAATCGATTTTATGGTTTTGATATTATTAGTGACATCATCTCCCTGAAAACCGTCTCCACGCGTAACAGCACGTTTTAGTTTTCCATTTTCATAGGTAATGCTGATGGATGCCCCATCATATTTTAATTCACAAGTATATTCTAACGGAACATCACCTAATACTTTTTGAACACGCTTTTCCCAGTCCATTAATTCTTCTTTGGAATAGGAATTATCCAACGAATACATTCGATGCTCATGAGCAACTGTTTGGAAGTTTTTTGTAATCGTACCTCCTACTCGTTGCGAAGGGGAATTTTCGTCAAAATATTCTGGATATTTATCTTCTAAATCCTGAAGTTGTTTTAATTTTAAATCAAATTCAAAATCGGAAATTGTGGGTGTATCTAACACATAATAATTATGGTTGTGTTGGTTTAATTCCTCCCTTAATTTTTGAATCGTATTTTGAATATCCATAGAAAATAAAAATTGGCTATTTTAGTTTTGAAAAAGTGTACTAAAATAACCAATTAAAAATAAATAGCAATACAATTACGAGGCTATAATCGTATTTATTTGTTGGTATAAAAGGCCATCACTCAAAAACGAACCTTGTTGTATCAATTCAAAAATGGAAGTATTGCGCTCATCTGTAAACTCTTTTTTCCCAACTTTCATTTCAATAGTATCCGTAAACATATTATCGCTAAGCCATTGCAATCCATCTTTGGTCAAAAAATCAACTTCAGGAACCAATGATTTTAAAACAATCGATTGAACATGGGTATCAAAGCAATGAAAAAGGAAAATATGATTTTTGGAAAAATGCTCCAAATACGTTGCTTTTGAAAGAACACCTTCCCAAATCAAATCAGAAAAAACGTCTAATTCCTGTTCCGCAACTTCTGGTTTCTCGGCTTTTATTTTATCCCACTCGGCTTTATCAATCGCTTGAGTTGCTAAAAAAGTACTGAATTCGGGATTCAGTTCCTCAAATTGTTCTTTTGTTAATCTTGAGTATTTCATTATTGTATTTTAGTATTTAACTTTTGTTTTCAACTCTCTTTTGAGATTTTAAATCAAAAAAAAAGCCCTCTCAAACGAGAGGGCAAATTTAATATATTTTTTATCTTTTTTTTTAGAAAATATATCTAATTCCAAATTGTGCCTGCCATCTTGAAGCTAAACTAGCATCATAGTTGAAGGTTTTAGTTTGAGCACCATTAAAAGTATAGGTTGGTATTTTTGTAACTTGGTCTACAGAAACTCCAATTGGTTGTACACTTGTAGGCACCTGAACCAATCCCCAATCAGAATTAAGTAGATTCCCTAAGTTCAACACATCAATACTGAATTGGATTGTATTCTTTTTATCAGAAGCTGAAGATATTTTAAAGTTATAATCTTGCATAAATTTAAAATCCCATTTTCCTCTCCATGGAGATAAAGCACCGTAACGTTCTGCATACTGTCCTCTTCTTCCACTCAAATAATCGTCTTGACTGATAAATGCATCATATGCAGCTCCTTGACCTGCTCCAGAAAAGCTCATTGTACTAATTTGCGCAGAAGTAGGAATATAAATTAAATCATTCGTACCAGAACCATCGTTGTTGATGTCTCCACCATAAATATAATTAAAACGACCTCCTTGAGCATATTCGAAGAAAGTAGAAACTGTAGTCGCCCATTTATCATTAGAACCGTATTTCCATTTTTTAGAAGCCACACCAATAAAACGGTTTGTATCACCATATTTAGAATTAGATAAAACCGCATTGTTTACATTTCCTAAAGCAGGATTAAAAGCAAAAGCATCACCAGTAATTTCAGCTTCAATAGAATTCACATCTTTTGCAACTAAATAATTATAAGCTAAACTAGCATATAAACCATTATCAAAGTTCTTTTGCACTTTAACAGAACCATTAAAAACGCTACCTTTATTTGAATTTGTCATTACATAGGCACTATTTGTTCCTTTATCAGAAGAACCGTAAATTGCTCTAGCATCAGCACCAACTAAATTACCAGTAGGTGTTTTTAATCCCCAATTTTGTACATGAACTCCATTAATATCTTTATTATAAGATAAATCAACAGTAACAATATAATTATTGATAAACTTATGATCTAATCCTAAACTTGTTCTAAAAACTTGAGGCCATTTAAAATCTTTATCCATAATTTGGAAAAAACCATCATCTGAACCACTAACTTGATTTCCTAACCAAACAAAAGGAAGTTTTCCAGTAAAAATTCCAGTTCCTCCTCGAAGTTGTGTCGTTTTATCTCCTTGAATATCCCAATTGAAACCTAATCTTGGCGACCAAAGTATCTTATTGCTTGGTAAAGTCGTAGAAATTAATTTAACGGCAGCAGCTGTTTCCGGGTCAAAATAATCTTTAGAATTATCTCTCGTAGCGCCATTATCCGTGTCAATATATTTTTGAATTAAATCAGAAGTATCAAAATACAAAGGTTTATCGGCTCTTACACCTAAAGATAATTTAAAATTATCATTAATACTCCAATCATCTTGCACATAAAAAGCCAGTTGCCCAACGTTTAATTCCGCTAACTTCCAACCTTTATCATTACCAACACCAAAAGTATTCTTAGTGTTAAACTGATCTTGTGCGTATTGCAAATTTTGTTTTATTGTACTCGTTATAAAAGGATTTGCTGCATCAGCTAAAAACGTTGCGACATCTGAATAAGGACGAAACAAACCATAATAATTTGAGTTAGCAAAATTTTCATAAGCCGTTAAGTTAAAAGAGTTTTTGAATTCGTATTTTTCAAATGAACCTCCAAACGTTAAAGTATGATCTCCAGTAGTATAATTCAAATTGTCTGTTATTTGAATCACCTTTTGATCTAAAGTGTTATTCATTGAAAAAGGCTCATGTCCAGCAATAATATAATTAGAACCTGCTCCATCTTGAATAGTAATTACTGGTGCAGGAGTTGAAAATGGATTTCTATAATCATTAAAATGAGTATAACCTGCTTGTAATTTATTCGAAACCGTTTCACTAAATTTTGAATTTAATTCAACTAAAAATGAATCTAATTCGTTGTTTATCTGATATCCTGATTTTTCAAACTGAAGAATTGATGCGTTTGGTCCTCTAAAACCTAAGGCTGTAGGGTGAGCCGGCTTGTCTTTGGACGCATTCAAAAAATTATAAATAACTGCCAATTTATGGTTGTCATTAATGTTCCAATCTAATTTTACAATTCCCTTGTTAGAATCCGAATTATGCGTAAAACCTTGAAACGCTCCTGTATTATAACCTAATGTTGACAATGCATTTGAAACATTCATTAAATCTGTTTCCAAAACTCTGGATTCGTTTATGCCTGTTGTCCCGTTTCCATCATTAGCTACAAAGTTGGATCCTAAATCGCTTCTTTTGTCAATTTCATAATTAGCAAAAAAGAACAATTTATCTTTGATTATTGGTCCACCAATACTAACACCAGCTTGAGTTTGCTCTAAAGAAGGAACAAATATTTTCTCCCCTTTAATCTTACTTCCTGTTAAGTCTTGATTTCTAAAGAAACTATAAGCAGTTCCATGAAATTCATTGGTACCTGATTTTGTTACAGCATTTACCGAAGCACCCGTAAACCCAGACAAAGTCACATCATAAGGAGCTGTAGCAACCTGAATTTGGTCAATAGCATCCAATGAAATTGGTTGAGATCCCGTTTGTCCACCAGGAGTTGCCGCATCTAATCCGAAAGGATTATTAAAAACGGCACCATTTAAGGAGTAACTGTTGTATTGATCATTTCTACCACCAAAAGAACCACCACTTGCACTTGGCTCCATACGTGTAAAATCTTCAGCAGATCTAGAGATAGATGGCAATGCAGCTAATTCTCTTCGGCCAATTGTAGTCTCAGCACCTGTTCTGCCACTTTCAAAAACTTTATTTTTAGAACTAACCACTTTCACTTCCTCTAATTTCTGACTTTCATCATTCAAAAGCACGTCTAAACTAAAAGCTTTCCCTAATTCAAGATAAACATCATTGAATTCTTGATTTTGATACCCTATAAATGACACCACCACTTTGTATGGTCCCCCTATTTTCATATTTAATATATTGAATCTTCCATCCGCATTTGACAATGCAGAATATTTAGATCCTGTTGGTGTATGAATCGCCAAGACGTTTGCCCCAGGCAATAATTCAGCACTTGAACTTTTCACGATTCCTTTTATGCTAGATGTTGTCGTCTGACCTATCATCGAGTGAAGACCGAAAACAAAAAATAGTAAAGCAATAATTTTTTTCATCTGATTGAATGTTAGTTATTTTGCGCAAAATTAGGCAAAAAAAAATCACTCCGAAGAGTGATTTTTATATCTTATTAACAAAATGTTAACTAAATGTTATTTTTCAGCAACGATTTCGTAGTCTAATTCAACGATAACATCTCTGTGTAAACGAACGCTGGCAGTATACTTACCAGTACGTTTAACGATTCCGCTTGTGATGAATTTTCTTTCGATTTGTTGTCCACCTTTAGCTAAAGATTCAGCGATATCAATATTCGTGATTGAACCGAATAATTTTTCACCACCTGCTTTTGCAAAGATTTTAATTTCGATAGCTTTCAAAGCTTCAGCTAATGCTTTTGCATCTGCTACCACTTTAGCTTCTTTGTGCGCTCTTTGTTTTAGGTTTTCAGCTAATACTTTCTTTGCAGAAGAAGTCGCTAAATGCGCGTGACCTTGTGGGATCAAAAAGTTACGACCGTAACCATTTTTTACCGTTACAATATCATCTTTAAATCCTAAATTTTGAACGTCTTGTCTTAAAATAAGTTCCATGTTGTTGTCCTTTGTTATAGAAGTTAGGTTTCATGTTTCAGAAAACCAACAACTGAGTTAAATTATTATTTTAGTAAATCAGCCACATATGGCATTAAAGCTAAGTGACGTGCTCTTTTTACAGCTACAGACACTTTTCTTTGGTATTTCAATGAAGTTCCAGTTAAACGACGAGGAAGTATTTTTCCTTGCTCATTAACGAATTTCAATAAGAAATCAGCATCTTTATAGTCAATATATTTGATACCTGATTTTTTGAAACGACAATACTTTTTAGTTTTGTTTGTTTCTATGTTCAAAGGCGTAAGATATCTGATATCTCCGTCTTTTTTTCCTGAAGCCGATTGTTGTAATGTTGCCATGATAATTAAGCTTTTGTAGATTTTAATTTAGTTCTTCTTCTTTCAGCCCAAGAAATAGCGTGTTTGTCAAGACTTACAGTCAAGAAACGCATTACTCTTTCGTCACGTCTAAATTCAGTTTCAAAAGCAACAAGCACTTCTCCAGCTACTTTGAATTCGAATAAATGGTAAAAACCACTTTTTTTGTTTTGAATTTCGTAAGCCATTTTTTTAAGGCCCCAGTCTTCTTTCGACACCATTTCTGCTCCTCTACTAGTAAGAAAATCTTCAAATTTGCTTACTGTTTCCTTTACCTGAACTTCAGATAAAACGGGATTTAAAATGAAAACAGTTTCATAATGATTCATAAATATATATTTATTTGTTATTTTGGGTGCAAAAGTAATCAATTAATCTTATTAAGCAAGTCTTATTTCATTTTATTCGACGTATGGTAAAAAAAATCGGCTCAATTAATTTTTTTAAATAAAAAAGTAATATATTTACTCTGCCAAATCTAAATATACTATATTATGAAACTAAACTGTGTTGTAGTAGATGATAGTTCTATTCAAAGAATGATTATCGCTAAGTTAGTTAATAATCATCAAAATTTACACTTGATCGGTGATTTTTCTAATGCAATCGAAGCGAGGAGTTGTATGTCCATACACAATGTTGACCTTATCTTTCTAGACATTGAAATGCCTGTAATTAGCGGTTTTGATTTTTTGGATGGTTTAAAAGTAAAACCTCAAATTATTTTCATCACCTCAAAAGCTGAGTATGCTATGAAAGCGTTTGATTATGATGCTACGGACTATCTTCAAAAACCAATTGCAATCGACAGATTCAATGCTTCGGTTAAAAGGGCTATTGACTTACACCTACTTAAAAAAGAAAACAAAGAAGAAGAAGGGGAACATATTTTCATTAAAAGCAATTTGAAAAAATTGAAAATTTTCACTTCTAAAATAAAATGGATTGAAGCTTTTGGTGATTACGTTAGAGTAGTTACTGAAGAAGATAGCAATCTGGTGCTTTCTACCATGAAATCTTTTGAAAATGACCTGTCAAAAGAAAAATTTGTACGTGTACACAAATCCTATATTATCAACATTGATAAAGTAGAACGTTTTAATAGTAAATTTGCTGAAATTGGAGTGACAAAAATCCCTTTGAGCAGACACAAAAAAGAAGATTTAGTAAGAGCACTTGCCTTTTCATAACCAACTGAATTTTAATAAAAATCGACGTTTGACGTAACTTTTATAGCTCTGTATTGAGCAACAGCTTCAAAACTATTCAACATTTTCTGGATAGTTTTTTTTGTGTTTACAATTGATGTATTCTGAGGGATTTTGATTATAATCGTACGAATGTATTCATTTCTAATTCTGCTTATTGCGGGCTCTTCAGGTCCCAGCACCGGTATATTCAGGTTCTGGCTCATCACTTGATACAACCACATCGAACCTTCTTTTAATTTATCAAAATCGCGCTGTTTCAAGGTTAGTTTTATAATCCTGAAATACGGCGGGTATTTATATATTTGGCGGTCATACAACTGTTCCTTGTACATGCCCAAATAATCATTATTAGTGACTTGCTGTATTGTATTATGATTGGGATTATACGTCTGTATTACCACTTTTCCTTGTTTTTCTGAACGTCCTGCCCTTCCCGCAACTTGAGTCATCATTTGAAAACTTCTCTCGAAAGCCCTAAAATCAGGGTGATACAACATATTATCCGCATTCATGATTCCCACCAAACTCACGTTATCAAAATCCAGTCCCTTGGCCAGCATTTGCGTTCCAACTAAAATATCCATCTCTCTATTCTTGAAGCTATCGATAATTTTTTCGAATCCAAATTTCCCTCTGGTGGTATCCTGATCCATTCTTCCAATTTTAGAATTTGGAAAAATAGACACTAACTCTTGTTCGATTTGTTCGGTTCCAAAGCCTTTAGTAGTCAAATCAACGCTGGAACAGGAATGACAATGTGTAGGTTTTGCCATTGTATATCCACAATAATGGCAACGCAACTGATTTTTATGCTTATGATAGGTTAAGCTCACATCACACTGCTGACATTGTGGTACATGACCGCAAGTCATACATTCTATTACAGGAGAATATCCGCGTCTGTTTTGAAACAAAATGACTTGTTCGCCCAATGACAAAGCGATATTAATTTCCTCAATTAAAACATCACTAAAATGTCCTGTCATTTTTTTACGAAAGTATTTATCTTTCAAATCCACCAATTCAATATTCGGCATCATGACATTCCCAAATCGTTCCGAAATTTCGACCAGACCAAATTTATCCGATTTGGCATTGAAATACGTTTCAATACTTGGCGTAGCCGAACCCAAAAGCACTTTTGCTTTATGCGAATGAGCCAAAACTATAGCCGCATCGCGAGCATGATAACGCGGCGCTGGATCTACTTGCTTAAAAGTCTGTTCGTGCTCTTCATCGACAATTATGAATCCCAGATTATAGAATGGTAAAAACAAGGATGACCTCGCTCCTATCACCACTTGCGCTTTCTCAGAATTTACCAAAACTTGATTCCAAACTTCGATGCGCTCATTATTATTATATTTCGAATGAAAAACAGCTACTTTATTACCAAAATAAGTTCGCAACCTGCCAACCAATTGAGTGGTCAAAGCAATCTCCGGTAATAAATACAAGATTTGTTTTCCGGTTTCCAGATATTCTTCAATGAGCTTAATATAGATTTCTGTTTTTCCGCTCGAAGTGACACCATGCAACAAACACACTTCTTTTTGAATAAAACTCTCTTTGATTTCCTCAAAAGCTTTTTGCTGAGCCAAACTCAACTGCAATTGATCTTCGCGTATTTTTCCTGTGAAATTTACTCGGTCTTCTTGAAGAAAATAATCTTCAAATATTTCTTTTTCAATTAATGCCTTAACAATTGCCGAAGAAGAATTGGCTGCTTCAACAAGTTTTTTTACGGCAATAGGCTTCTTCTCTGTAGCACTCAATTGAAAATAATTCAATACAATTTCTTTCTGCTTGTTAGCGCTTTTGAGTGTTTCGAGTAATTCGCTCAACCCATCGTTTGATTCATATTTAGGATGCAAACGAACATAACGAATTAACTTAGGTTTGTAGGTTTCCTGTATTTCTTCCTGAAGTACTAATATGTTTTTGTCTATCAATTTTTGAATAACGGGGAAGATATTCTTCTTGTTTAAAATAGATATAATGTCCTGCACTTTCAGAGAACTCTGCTGCTGCAGAGCTTCGTAAACCAAAAATTCATCATCCGAAAGTAGGCTTGTATCTACAAACAAATCCGTCCCGATAGCTATCGGGATTCGGGAAATTACGGTTTCGCTTTCCAGCAAAAGAGCACTTGGCATGGCACCACGATACACATCACCAATGGCACACATATAATAGGAAGCAATCCATTGCCAATGTGCAATTTGGATTTCAGTTACAATGGGTTTTTCATCCAGAATTTGATGAATTTCTTTGGCTTCGTATAAACTGGGTTTGTTTTGATGAATTTCAATTACTAATGCCGTGTAAATTTTACTTTTACCAAAAGGAACCGCCAACCGCATCCCAATTTTTACATAATGGAACTCCGCTTCAGAGACGCTATAAGTAAAGGTTTTGGCTAAAGAAAGAGGTAAAATTACTTCGACGAAATGCATTTGTATTTAATTATGAGTTATGAATTTTGAGTTATGCTGATTCTTTATTTTGAACTCATAACTCACAATTTATAATTATTTCACTCTGTTCCAGGTTTGTGTTCTTCCAAATAATGCTACGCCGACATATCCGCGTACTTTTAATTTGTCATTCCCTTCGAGAGCCAAAAAGCATTTGTATAATTTTCCTGATGTTGGGTCAAGAATCTTTCCTGCATTGTATTCATTACCATCTTTTGTAAGTCCTTTAATAATGACAAGACCTAAAACCGGTTTGTTTTTTTCGTCACCAGGACAATTTACGCACAAGTTTTTTTTCTTTTCAGCATCAAATATGTCGATGATTTTTCCATAAATTTTTCCGGAACGCTCGTAGATTTCCACAATTGATTTGGCTTTTCCTGTTTGATCATCAATAGTCTTCCATTTCCCGATAACGCTTTGACCTTGCATACATACAGTGGTCATAAAAAATAATACCAGGCCTAACACATTACTTTTA
The DNA here is from genome assembly GCF_048286775.1 of Flavobacterium glycogeni. NCBI lineage: Bacteria > Pseudomonadati > Bacteroidota > Flavobacteriia > Flavobacteriales > Flavobacteriaceae > Flavobacterium > Flavobacterium glycogeni. The sequence continues at coordinate 44,266 of NZ_JBLVPV010000010.1, read as the reverse complement.
TTCATCATTTTTTAAATTAAATTATATTTCTAAATAACACCTCTTCCTAAACTTTTGCGCAGACAACAGAATATTGAAAATTAAAATATTAATCTTTTACTCTATACCAATATTGGGTTCGTCCAAACAATGAAATTCCGATAAAACCGCGAACTTTCAGTTTGTCATTACCGTCGAGTGTGATGAAACATTGGTAGAGTTTTCCGTTTTTGGGATCCAGAATTTTGCCTTTTTTATATTCTTTTCCCACTTTTGAAAGCCCTTTTATGACAATCATGCCTAGAATGGGTTTGTTTTTATCCTCTCCCGAACAATTTTCGCAAACTCTATTTTTATTTTCTTCCTCCAGAATCTCAACTACTTTCCCATAGATTTTCCCTGATTTTTCATAGACTTTCACAATTGATTTGGCTTTTCCTGTTTCATCATCAATAGTCTTCCATTTCCCGACAACAGTATGATTTTGACCATAGAATGCCATCGAAATAAATAATGCGAGTATTGTTATGCTTTTTTTCATTGTTACACTTTTTTAGCCCTGTCCCGATAGCCATCGGGATAGCTCCTAATTTTGAAACTATTTTGATTTAATACTTTACTCTTTCTTTACTTTTAGTTTGTTTATTGTGGCATTCAATTCGAAGCCCAACAGCAATATCATGCAGTTAATCCAAATGTAAAACATCAAGATCAATAATGTTCCTATCGATCCATATAATTCATTGTATTTAGAAAACTTTATAACCCATATACCAAAAGCATACGAATCCAAAAGAATCAATATGGTAGTAAACACGGAACCTATCGATATAAATGCTCTGTTTTTGTCGTGTTTTGTACCAAACTTGAAAAGTATAGACGTTGTCCCTAAAATCATTAAAATCACAAACGCATATCTTCCCAAAACAATTAACGCAACTTGATCACTCAGTATTGTTTTTTGAATAAAAACTTCAAAAACCACAATTGTTGCCACAGTCACAATCAATAAAAATGACAACAATAAGGACATTCCCAAAGCAACAATATATTGCCTTATAAACCCTCTTTTTATGAGAACATGACGGGAAGATTCAAATCCGCCAAGGATTCCATTTAAACCGTTTGCCATCAACAAAATAGATAACAAAAATCCATAAGACACTAATCCTGAGTGACTGTTATTAAGAATATCATTGATAATTTTATAAATAGCATCGTACGTATTGGGCGGCACTCCTTCCCTAACAAATTGAAGAAAATCATCCTGAAAACCTTCAATAGGAATGTATGGAATAAGGTTTAAGATGAACAGCGCAAAAGGAAATAATGCCATGAAAAAACTAAATGCAATCGCACTGGCATGATACGTTAGCGCGCTTTCGACAATTCCTAACCCGTAAAGTTCCAATAAATCATACAACGACAATCCTTGCAGCCAAGGAAGCTCTATCTTTTTTAGCACATTAACCAGATTCCGTACTATTGGGATTCTTTGTAATTTAATTTCTATTTCTTTACTCATATCGCTTTCAAGCTCAAATCCATGTTATAAATAGAATGTGTCAAGGCTCCGGACGAAATATAATCTACGCCACATTCTGCATAATGCCGAATGGTGTTTTCATTGATATTTCCCGAGGATTCTGTTTGGCATTTATCGCCAATCAAAGCTACCGCTTTTTTAGTATCATCATAATTGAAATTGTCAATTAAAATTCTAAAAACGCCTTCACTCTCCAGTATTTCTTTGATTTCATCCAGATTTCTGGCTTCCACAATGATTTTTAAATCCAGATTATTCTCTTTTAAAAAAGCTTTGGTTTTGGCTATAGCTAAAGTAATTCCGCCGGCAAAATCGTTGTGATTGTCCTTGAGCATTACCATATCATACAAAGCAAAACGATGGTTTTCGCCTCCGCCAATTTTCACCGCCCATTTCTCGCAAGCTCTGAATCCCGGTGTCGTTTTACGCGTATCGAGAATTTTAGTTTTGGTTCCTTCTAATAAACGAACGTATTCTTTGGTTTTAGTAGCAATGGCTGACATTCTTTGCATAGAATTCAAAACTACACGTTCCGATTTCAAAATAGATTGTGAACTTCCCGAAACATGAAAAACAACATCTCCTTTTTTTACCGGAGTACCATCCTCGATAAAAATTTCTATTTGTAAATTAGGATCAACATACTCAAAAATCATTTTGGCGAAAGCCACACCCGCAATAATTCCGTCTTCTTTTACTAATAACTTCGCTTTTCCAGTTGCTGTAGCTGGAATACAAGCCAAAGAACTATAGTCGCCCGGACCTACATCTTCCCGTATGGCATTTTGTATCAGTATGTCTAACTCATTTTTAAACTGTATATCGCTAATCATTTTATAGGAAATTTATGGAATGCTAAAGTAAGTTTTATTTTGTGGATTTGAAAACATGTACACTCCGTTCTTTGAAAAAAAGAGGTAAATCAATATGTTTTAACAAAGTATTACATCTTAATTAAGATAAGAATATCATTGTCATTAATTTAGCAGCCATTATGTAATCTGTCATTTTCATCTAATAAAATCAATTATTTTATACCGTGCTGTATTATTTAAAATCTTATATTTGAACTAGTAACTAAAAAACTGATTATGAAATCTTTTTTAAGCCTTCTTTTTGTATCCTCGCTACTATTGACTTCTTGCAAAAAAGAAGTTGAACCGCAAAATAACGCAACTCCAACAAATGTAGTTCCCTTTACTGAAGTTGGTAAACAAATGAAGAACGAAGCGGCAACAACAACTCAGGTTCAACAAACTACAACCACAAATACAGCGAATCCAAATAATGCTGTGGCAACTTCCAGTCCTGTAGCAACCGGAATGAATCCAGCACACGGTCAGCCATCACATCGTTGTGATATTCCCGTAGGTGCTCCATTAAACTCTCCACCCGCTGCAAGTACAAGCAAACCAGCAGTTCAGCAACAGAATCAACCGGTTCCTGCTACCACTGCTACCACTGCTACCACTGCTACCACTGTTACCACTACTCCAACACCAGCTGCAACAACACCCACACCTGAAGGAATGAACCCGCCACACGGTCAAACCAATCACCGATGTGATATTGCCGTTGGTGCACCATTGCCTAAGTCATAATTGAAAATTGCGCACGTATCCATTGAAAACTGTCTCGAACTCGTTTGAAAATCAAAACTATGGCTGAAGAATCAAAATACTATGCAAAAGCGGAAATGCTGATTCGAAAACCCATTGAACCCGTTTTTCAGGCATTTATAAATCCAGAAATCACCACTAAGTTTTGGTTTACTAAGAGCTCCGGAAAACTTGAAGAAGGAAAAGAAACCGAATGGACTTGGGAAATGTACCATCACTCTATTTTGGTTAGAACTAAAACCATAGAATTGAATAAAAAAATCACAATCGAATGGGGTAATTCTGATGAAATTTCAACCGTGGAATGGACGTTTAAAAATCTAGGGGAAATCGGAACTTTTGTAAGCATCGTTAATAGTGGATTTCATGGCGAAACAGAAAAACTTATCGCACAAATACGGGATTCAACAGAAGGATTTACTTTAGTTTTAGCGGGTTTAAAAGCCTATTTGGAACATAATATTGAGCTAAATTTAGTTTTTGACAGATTCCCGAAGGAGCTTAATGAGTAAATAATAAACAACACAGAGAAATACTACTGCTAACTTTTAGCAAAATACCTAAAAAAGTCTTTAAAAAAGTGCCCCAAACATTCTGATAAAAACGGCTGTTTAGTCTACCGTGTGGACACATAAATTAGACAGAATATTTAAACACGAATTCCACTAATTTACACGGATTAATCTGAACTATTTACCAGAATATTTTTCCGTTTACAAATACTGAATTCTATTTTTTAATGAGGTAAAAAAACTACCTGAATTCGGTGTCGCATCCATTTAAAAAGAAATAAAGTCTGCCCTGTTTTTTGGTTTTACTCTCGTAGTTCTAGATTACAAAGCAACTCCTTTTTCTATTCCTACGATTCACACAAACTGGTAGGTACTGTCCTGTTATTCGAAAAATATATTCTAATTTCGATTTTCATATTTATCTTAAATTATAACAAACCTGAATTCAGTAGTATCTGACTGGAAATGAAAACACTATACCCTAACAAAAGCACAAATAACTATAAATTAACCATTTTACAAATGAAATTACTTTTTCACAATGCTCTTTTAATTTTAACCTTTCAACTGCTTTCGGTACAAACCCACGCAAATGAAAACAAAAACTTTTCTGACGACAAGAATCCCATTCAAACCATAGCGTCCAAAAGCCTGAAAGTATCCCTGGATTCATCGTTTCCAAGAATAATCCAATACAACTGGATTGCAAACGGAGCTATTCTCAACGGACAGGAAGATGAATTGTCGCAAGTGCTCATTAACGGGAAATTGTATAGCCCGAAAACCACTTTTTCGATAGCAAAAAATGCAGCAAACTACGTATTGGACATTCCTGAAATCAAAGTTTCGGTAAAAATTCAAATCAAAGTGGTTGCTAATATCGTTGAATTCAATGTAACTCAAATCGCCGAAAACGGAACTTTCAAGGTAAGTACCTTCGAGATACCCAACCATAATTTAGTTTCTGTAAGAAGCTCACAAGCGGAAGCCTCTTTTTCGGGTGCAAAAATGTTCACCGCCGTAAAAGGAGTTGGAGATGAATTTATACCGCTTAAAACAGCAATGGCTAAAGACAGCATCCCAAAAAATTACTTGTATGGCATTGTGAATACAGCTCAGCTGTCTGCTAGTGTTTGGAGTAATTCGGTTACCGAAAAAAATGATGACAGTAGAGTCCAAAAGCAAACTGTTACTAAAAATGACTACGCTCGAACAGGAATATGGAGTGGTTCATGGATCTATCGTGCAAAAGGCATGAAAGCTACTGACCCACTTCCTGTTGCCAAAATTGTAATTACCAATGATGCAAACGGCGATAATAAAGTAGACTGGCAGGATGGTGCAATCGCCTTTAGAAGCATCATGAACAATCCGATGGGCAGTGATAAAATCAAAGATTTGGTAGTGCAACGTATCCCAATGAATTTTGCAAGTCAGGCAACCAATCCGTTTACAAAAACGCTGGACGAAACCAAAAGAATTTTCCTTAATACAGATGGTTTGGGTCAATTTGTAATCCTTAAAGGGTACGGATCCGAAGGTCATGATTCTAAACATCCGGATTATGGAGATATAGGAAAAAGACAAGGCGGAGCCAAAGACATGGAAATGCTTTGCAAGCAAGCAATCAAATACAATGCCTTCATGGGCGTACATATAAATGGCACAGAATCGTATCCTGAAGCAACCGCTTTTGACGATTCCTTGGTTGACAAAACCAAAAAAGGTTGGGATTGGCTTGACCCTTCCTATTACATCAATAAGCGTTACGATGCCAGCTCTAATAACCGAATGCTTCGACTTAAATCCCTAAAGGATCAGGTGCCTTCATTGGCTTTTATCTATTGTGATGTTTGGTATGCCAAAGGAAGCTGGGACAGCAGAAAATTAGGGCGAGAAATCCATTCTTTGGGCTTGACATTGGCAACCGAATTTCCTAACGACCATGAATATGATGCTGTTTGGAATCATTGGGCTGTTGATTACAATTATGGAGGAAAAGACATTAAAGGATTTAACAGCCAAATAGTTCGGTTCATTCGTAATCATCAAAAAGACACTTGGATTGCCAGACATCCGCTTTTAGGCGGAACTGAAATGGATGATTTTGAAGGTTGGCAAGGGAGAAACAATATCGATAATACCATCGAAATGACTTTCGGGACTGGATTATCAACCAAATATTTGCAACATTTCCCAATCCTTAAATGGGAAGAAAACACCATTTCTCATGAAAAGAATGTAACCGTAAGTTTAGTTTCCGGTAAACGCACCATCACCAAAGACGGCAAAACAGTATTAAATGGCGATAGTTACCTTTTACCTTGGAATCCTTATACGGAAGAAAAATTATATCATTGGAACCAAACCGGAGGATCAACTACTTGGGAATTGCCAAAAATTTGGGGAAATTTAAAAACGGTTCAACTTTATAAATTGACCGATCAAGGAAGAGAATTTGTGCAACAAATTGAAGTGAAAAACGGTCAGCTTACAATACAAGCCGATTCAAAAACGCCTTATGTTTTAGACAAAAAGAAAAATACTTCCAATACTTTGGCCAGTTTTGGAGAAGGGACTTTTATAAAAGATCCCGGTTTCAATAGCGGAAACTTAAAGAACTGGAAAGTGGATGGCAACGGAGTTACTGTAGTTCGTAGCAAAATTGGACAATATGAACTTGAGGTTAGCGGAACAACTCCGGTAACGGCAAGTCAAACCATTACGGGATTGACGGCTGGCACCTATTATGCCTCTGTATATGTTGCTACGAGTTCCGATAGAAGAGCCTATCTAGGCGTTAACAACTACGGAGGACAAGAAGTAAGCACCTATGCTAACAACTCTTTGTGGAAAAACTATATTGCCGCCGATTCTAAACACGATAGCAACATGCAACGTATGTATGTGTTTTTTAAAGTGCCTGAAGGTCAAACCACAGCAAATCTATATTTAAGGGCTGAAGCGGGAACTTCTCAAGTGCTATTTGATGACCTTCGTGTGGTGGCGATAAAACAAACATCAAAGCCTGCAAATGTCTTTTTTGCGGAAAATTTTGAAAATATTCCTGATGGCTTATATCCTTTCATCAAAGGACCTTCCGGAGGAGTAAATGACCCAAGAACCCATTTGGCTGAACTGCACGCTCCTTATACACAAAAAGGTTGGAATGAAAAACCAATAGATGACGTAATCAATGGAAACTGGTCACTAAAAGCTCATGGTGAAGAACCGGGACTATTGCTTCAAACAATCCCGCAAACCGTTCGATTCAAAGCGGGTAAAACCTATACCGTAACTTTCAGCTATGAGACTTCGGGAGGTGATTATGCTTTAGTAATGGGCGATGGAACCGCAATAAAAATGTCAATTGCTTTAAATGTCGCAAATACACCGACAACGGCTTCTTTCTCTTTCTTGGCTTCCGAAAACGGAAACTCATGGTTTGGGATCGAAAAACGCAATGATAAGGACTCTGATTTAGTGATTGATGATTTGGTAATCACGGAGAAATAAACAACTGTATAAAAAATAACGGCCTGTTTCAAATAGAACTTAAACTCATTAGAAAATAGCTATAAGTTGTTCGAAATGAAACAGGCTGTTTTGTTGAATAAAAAACAAGGTTAAAAACACTAATTTTCTATATTTGCATCTTTGAAACACTGGAAAAATGAACATCAAATTGATTGCCATTGGTAAAACCGATAACAAAGCCTTACAATCTTTAATAGACGATTATACCAAGCGTTTGTCTTTTTATATCAAGTTTGATTTGGATATTATTCCTGATATCAAAAACGTAAAAAACTTATCCGAAAGTCAGCAAAAAGAAAAAGAAGGCGAATTGATTTTAGCAAAAATTACGCCGACAGACCAGCTTATTTTGTTGGACGAAAACGGAAAAAACTTTTCGAGCGTCGGTTTTTCAGAAGAATTACAAAAGAAAATGAACTCCGGAGTGAAAACTTTGGTCTTCGTAATTGGTGGTCCTTATGGTTTTTCGGATACGGTTTATGCCAAAGCACAAGGAAAAATATCGTTGTCTTTAATGACTTTTTCGCATCAAATGGTGCGTTTGTTTTTTATCGAACAATTGTATCGTGGCTTTACGATTTTAAGAAACGAACCGTATCATCATCAGTGATTAGTTTGCAGTGTTAAGTCACAGTATTCAATTTAAAAACTTCACATTCTAATCAACATTCAAAAAATCAGTTTTAATTTGTGAAATTTGTATCTGATCATCTCTATCAAAAGCACTAAAATTCAAGAAAAGAATTAAACGTAAAAACTCCTTTTGCTGCCATCAAGAGTAATATCATCCAAAATTATAAATTTCTATCATTTTTTTTACGATTTTCACAAAAAAAAACTAACTTTACCACACACGATATCAATATCTTAACTAAAAAATATCATGAAGTTCAACACGGTATAATAAACAAATTACAAAACTTTCTAACAGTAATAATAGTCAATTCATTTTTAACATTTAAAAATTTTTATTATGAAACACTTATTTAGATTTTTAGCAATTCCATTTTTTTTATTGGGTATCGCATCTTGTAATAATAGCGACGACGATCCGAAACCAAGCACAACAACTTTTAATGCTACATTAAATGGTACAAGTGAAGTACCTTCCAATACTTCATCGGCAACAGGAACTGCAACACTTACATTCAATAATACTACAAAAACATTTACAATTACAGTAACTCATTCCGTTGCATCTGCCACTGGTGGTCATATTCATGTCGGGGCTGCAGGAACAGCTCCCCCAAATAATGTTGTTTTTCCGTTTACTAATTTAACCTCTCCAATAACTTACACAAGCGTTGCATTAACTACAGCTCAAGAAGCTGACCTTAAAGCCAATCTTTATTATGTAAACATACACAGTGCCGCATATCCAGGAGGAGAAATAAGGGGACAACTTATTAAAGGGAATACGTCCGGTGGTGGTGGTGGTTATTAAACTGCAATTTTTCACCTATAAGACTAAAGGCTTTCTTTTTACAAAAGAAAGCCTTTGTCATTTTTAAATATTGCAACAACAATAAAGCCCTTAAAAATGAGTATTTCTTAATTATTTTAATTTTTTTTTAAGGTCTAAATAATATTGTTTTCTTGTTAGTAAACAAACTCCTGATTAAAAACTATTAATCCCAGTCTTGGTTTTGAAAACTTTAGTTTTTGTAATTGGTGATCCTTATGGATTTTCGGACCCAGTTTATGCTAAAGCACAAAGGAAAACATCGTTGTCTTTAATGACTTTCTCCCATCAAATGGTACGCTTGTTTTTTATTGAACAATTGTATCGTGGATTCACGATTTTAAGAAACGAACCGTATCATCACCAGTAATTATTTGTTTAAAGTTTTCTTTACTTGAAGTTTAAAGTTTAGTAAATAAATTCTTGATTACTTTTCATTTCTACTTTTAAACTTTCAATAAAAATTTTATTTTGTATATAACTTCCAAAGCTTAAATCTTTATCAAACCTAAATAAAAAGGTAGTTGCAACATCTTTGGGTAAAACATTATTAATTAAATCTTGAAGTTTTTCCTTTTTGAAAACTTGATTTTCAATTAAAATCTCATTATTCTTATTGAAAAATATGATGGTTCCAATTGGTTTTTCCAGTTTGTAATACACATTTGTAAAAGGAATAAAAGCCAAATTTTTTCCAATCGTATCAGCGTAAGAATAATAATTTTGGGCTTTTTCATTCTTATGTGCTTTTTCCTCCCGCTTTTTTTGTTGCAGCTTCATGATTTCCGGAATTACTATTCGCAAAGGCAAACGCTTGTCTATACTGAGAATCCAATTGGTAGAAATAATGCTGTTTTTCCTGTTTACTTCTGCCAGCGTATCTTTGCCTTTTGTTCTGAAAAAAATATAGATTGGCGAAAGATCGTCTACATTTTTGACAATTGTTGTATTGGCTTTTGGCAACAAAATATCTTCTTTGTTTCCACAAGAAAATAAAGTAAAAAGGACAATTAAACTAAAATATTTCATCTTTATAAATTGATTTTATTGAATAATGTAACGCATTCCACAGCTTCTTTTACATCGTGAACACGAAGGATTTTTGCTCCTTTGGTCAATGCCAAAGTGTTCAAAACGGTGGTTCCGTTTAACGCATTTTCTATAGTGGTATTCAGCGTTTTATAAATCATTGATTTTCTGGAAATCCCAACAAGAAGTGGCAGTTCCAGCATATTAAACAATTCCATTTTTTGAAAAACCTCGTAATTTTGATCTATTGTTTTGGCAAAACCAAAGCCTGGATCAATAATTAAATCATTGATTCCAAAACTTCTTGCCTTGGCAACTTTTTCAGAAAAATAGAACAACATTTCTTTTACAATATCATCGTAATTCGTGAGTGTTTGCATCGTTTGCGGATTGCCCCGCATGTGCATCATAATATAAGGAACATTGTATTTTGCAATTATCTCCAGCATTTTGTCGTCCAGATTTCCTGCTGCAATATCGTTGATGATAGCCGCGCCGCTTTCAATCGAAGCTTTTGCCACTTCACTTCTAAAGGTGTCAATCGATAGTATCGTTTCTGAAAAATGTTTTAGAATCAAATCTACAACAGGAACAATTCTAGAAATTTCTTCTTGTTCCGAGACAAATTCTGCATTTGGTTTACTGGAATAAGCGCCAATATCTATAAAAGTAGCACCATCAATTAGCATTTTTTCAACTTGAGAAAGGATTTCGGTTTCATTTTTATACTTTCCACCATCAAAAAATGAATTGGGAGTCACGTTCAAAATCCCCATTACTTTGGGAGCTGATAAGTCAACAAGTATTCCTTTGCAGTTAATAGTCATTCGTTTACAGTTTTAAAGACTTCAAAATTCTACATTCAAAAAAATTATCTTATTTTTGAAAAAATTTGAATACAAATATACACCAATAATGAAGAATACTTCAAAGGAATATGATACTGTAATTGCGACTTGTCGCACGCTGTTTATCAACAAAATGAAAGATTACGGATGTGCTTGGCGAATTTTAAGATTGCCTTCATTGACGGATCAAATCTACATTAAAGCACAAAGAATTAGAAGCTTACAAGAAAACGAAGTCCGCAAAATTGATGAAGATGAAACAGGCGAATTCATCGGGATCATCAATTATTCTATTATGGCGTTAATTCAATTGGAATTAGGCGTTGTGGATCAACCTGATTTAAGTGTCGAAAAAGCAACTGAATTATACGATGCCAAAGTCAAACTGACCAAGGATTTAATGGAAGACAAAAATCATGATTATGGTGAAGCTTGGCGTGACATGCGCGTGAGTTCACTGACAGATTTGATTTTGCAAAAACTACTTCGTGTCAAACAAATTGAAGACAATAAAGGAAAAACATTAGTTTCTGAAGGAATCGATGCTAATTATCAGGATATGATTAATTATTCGATTTTTGCCTTGATTTTAATGGGTTTTGGAAATAAATAATAAAAAGCAATAACAAAACATGAAAAATATAATTACTCAATTTTCTAGAATTTTCGTTGGAATCCTATTCATTATCTCCGGATTAATCAAACTGAATGACCCAATTGGGTTCTCCTATAAACTCGCTGAATATTTCAGTGAACCCGTTTTCAACATGCCTTTTTTTGTTCCATTTGCATTAGGAATCGCTTTATTTTTAGTAATTCTTGAAGTAGTTCTGGGTATTATGTTGCTCATTGGCTACAAAACCAAATTCACTATTTGGAGCTTATTAATCTTGATTGTATTATTTACTTTCTTGACTTTTTATTCAGCTTATTTTAATGTGGTAAAAGATTGTGGTTGTTTTGGAGACGCTTTGAAATTAACGCCGTGGCAATCTTTCACTAAGGACATTGTTTTACTTTTCTTTATTCTACTATTATTTTTTAATCAAAAATTGGTAAAACCGTTGTTTAGCAATAACGTACAAAATATGGCTATTTACGCCAGTATCGTTTTATCTTCGTTTATGGGAGTTTTGGTTTTAAACCATTTACCATTGATCGATTTCAGACCTTATAAAGTAGGGAACAATATTCAAAAAGGAATGCGAATTCCTGATGGAGCAGAAAAATCAGTGGTGGAAATGGTCTTTATTTACAAAGTTGGCGGTGTAGATAAAGAATTTACCGAAAAAGATTTGATGTCGATTCCGGAAGGCGCCGTATTTGTAGACAGAAAAGACAAAGTCATCACTGAAGGTTACGTTCCTCCTATTCATGATTTTACAATGGAAAAAGACGGTTCAGATTACAAAGATGAATTTTTAGAAGAACCAAAATTGATGCTGATTACAGCATACGATTTGGTTAAAGCAGATCACAGTGGAATGGCAAAAATGGAAAAACTGAATCAGGAAGCTAAAGCAAAAGGGTATAAAGTAGTTGGCATGACCGCTTCTTCACCGGAAAAAATAGCTGCTGCAAAAAAACAATTCGGATTGACATTTGACTTCTATTTTTGTGATGCTATAACTGTAAAGACTATCGAAAGAGCCAATCCAAGTATTGTATTGCTTGAAAAAGGAACGATAATGCAAAAAGTGCATCATAATGATATTGCAGATTTAAAATTCTAAATAACTTATACCGTTAAAAGTCGTAAAGACATAATACTATACTTTACGACTTTAGACTTAAAAAAAAGACAAAATGCTTTCTAAATAAACCGGTGAATCAAAATCATTCGATTATTTATAAACTATAACGATATTGTTTTGTCGTTTTTGAATTCTGCTTTCAAAATTTCTTATTCTGTATAACGCATTCAAATTGTTTGTTTAACTTTGTTAAAAAACAATACTATAATGAAAAGAATAATAGCATTACTCATTGCGTTTGCAACATTCTCTTGCACATCAAATGCGCAAAAAACTAAATTCTCCAAAGAAGCTTTATCCGAAACCCTTTTAGCCACTGATGGAAGTCAAGTTGCTTTTAAGGATATTTTAAAAAAATACAAAGGAAAAACCTTGGTAATAGAAGTGTGGGCTTCTTGGTGTGGCGATTGTGTTAAAGCAATGCCTAAATTTAAAGAACTACAAGCTAACAATCCTGATGTTGCCTACTTATTTATTTCGATGGATAAAACTGCCGATAAATGGAAACTAGGAATTGAAAAACACGAATTGAAAGGCGACCATTTCATGGCAAATGACCAAATGAAAGGGGTATTTGCAAAAGCTGTTGATGTCGATTGGATTCCAAGATACATTGTTGTAGACAAAAATGGAAAGATTGTTTTATACCGCGCTATAGAAACTGATTTTGATAAAATCAATGAGACTCTCAAAAATTTAAAATAACATATTGTAACAATCAATTGCAATGTTGAAAAACTAAAACCAAAAACTAAATATAATACAACTAAAATGAGAAAGAAGATTGTTGCCGGAAACTGGAAAATGCATAAAAATGCAGAGCAAACTGAAGATTTATTGAATGAATTAATAGCAAAAATACCAACTGATACAAAAGCACAAGTAATTGTAGCTCCAACATTTGTAAACTTGGCTTCAGCTGTTGACCATTTAGAGTTCACGAATATCGATGTTGCGGCACAAAACGTACATCAAGCTGAAAGTGGTGCTTTTACAGGTGAAATTTCGGCTGATATGTTAAAAAGTGTTGGTGTAGATATTGTAATTCTGGGACACTCAGAACGCAGAGCTATTTTTCATGAAACGGATGCTTTGATTGCCAATAAGGTAAATACGGCTTTAGAACATGATATGATGGTTATTTTTTGCTTCGGCGAAGAATTAAAAGACCGTCAATCAAAAAATCATTTTAATGTGGTAGAAAACCAATTGCGAGATGGTTTATTCCATATTGAATCAAAAGATTGGGAAAGCATTGTTTTGGCCTATGAGCCAGTTTGGGCAATAGGAACTGGAGAAACAGCTTCTCCGGAACAAGCGCAAGAAATGCATGAATTCATCAGAGAAACAGTTCGTAAAGCTTTTGGAAGTGAAATCGCTGAAAACGTATCCATCCTTTATGGCGGAAGCGTAAAACCTGAAAATGCCAAAGAAATATTCTCAAAACCAGATGTAGACGGTGGTCTTATTGGTGGTGCTGCCCTAAAAGCAGATGATTTTGTAGCAATTGTAAATGCTATATAATTTTTTTCAATAACGTTTAGAAAAGAGGTTTGAAATTATTCAAACCTCTTTTTTTTTAGTTTTCATTATTCAATAGAAAGAGATAATACTACCTTTGCAAAAAAAAGAAGCATGTCAAACATTTATATCGGGTATCATTTTACTATTGAACCCAAAGACTCGAGCGATAGCGAACAGGCGAAGCAATTGGGGTCTGAAATATTAATTGCAGAATTAGGAGAAAAAGCATTTGAGAGTTTTACAGAAACCGAAACTGGGATTTCAGCTTTTGTTCAAAAAGATTTGTGGGACGAAACCATTTTAGAGGATATTCATATTTTACAATCGGAGGAATTTACAATCGATTATACATTTGAAGAAATCGAACAAGTCAACTGGAATGAGGAATGGGAAAAGAATTTTGAAGCGATAGATGTTGATGGAAATTGTCATGTACGTGCTCCTTTTCATCCAAAAACGGATGCCGAATTTGATATTGTAATCGAACCAAAAATGAGTTTTGGAACGGGTCACCACGAAACGACTCACATGATGATTCAGCATTTATTAGAAATAGATGTTACCGGAATGAAAACCCTTGATATGGGTTGCGGAACAGCTATTTTAGCAATACTTGCCGAGATGAAAGGTGCACAACCAATTGACGCCATTGATATTGATAATTGGTGTTACTTGAATTCTATAGAAAATGCACAACGCAATAATTGTAAGCACATTACAGTTTATGAAGGTGAGGCCGCTTTATTAGAAGGTAAAAAATACGATTTGATTATTGCCAACATCAACAGGAATATTTTGTTGAACGATATGCAAAGTTATGTTGATAGTTTAAATCCTAATGGAACACTCCTTTTAAGCGGTTTCTACCAGGAAGACATTCCATTTATTGATGCTTCATGTACTGAAAAAGGATTAACTTATGTTAAAAAATTTGAAAGAAACAATTGGGTATCTTTAAAATATGTAAATTAGTGGTACTATTTTTTTATTAATTACGAAAGTACAAAAACCTACAAAATGAGTACTAAAGAAAAAGTAAGAGAAAGAGTTAGTGTCAAGGAAGCTATAAGTCTGGACAATGAAATAGTAGTTTACAACGATGATGTAAATACTTTTGATCATGTCATTGACACTTTAATTCGAGTTTGTGATCACACTCCGGAACAAGCAGAACAATGTTCATTAATTGTACATTATAATGGGAAGTGTACCGTAAAAACGGGTCCTTATGATAAATTAAAACCACAATGCACTCAATTATTAGAAGCAGGATTAAATGCGGAGATAATTTAAGAATAATAAAACTTCCCTTTGAGAAATAAATTACTATTAATAATTCAAAAACATTCTCTTTTATTCTATATTTGAATAAAAAAAAAGTGTTTTTATGGAGGAATATGGTAAAATTTTAGTTTTTGTAATGCCCGTTTTTTTGATATTAATTATCATTGAGAAAATTTACGGGCATTATAAAGGGGAAGATACGGCACCAAATATGGATTCTGTTTCGAGCGTAAGTTCCGGAATGGTTAATTCAGTTAAAGATGTTTTGGGTCTTACCATAACACTGGTTTCTTACGATTGGATTGTGTCAAAAATAGCTTTATTCGATCTTGAAGCTACATTTTTAACCTATTTTATTGGATTTATCGCTATTGATTTTTATGGCTATTGGAGTCATCGTTTGTCTCATCAAATTAATTTTTTATGGAACAAACATGCAATTCATCACAGTAGTGAAGAATTCAATCTGGCATGTGCCTTGCGTCAACCCGTTTCCAGTTTTGTGAATCTTTTCACTTTTTTATTGATTCCAGCTGCTCTTTTAGGTGTTCCTTCCAAAGTGATTGCGATAACCTTACCGATTCATTTATTCCTTCAATTCTGGTATCACACCAAGCACATTAAGAAAATTGGTTTTTTGGAAAACATATTGGTTTCGCCATCACATCATAGGGTTCATCATGCCATCAACCCTGAATATATGGATAAAAACCATTCACAGATATTTATCATTTGGGATAAGTTATTTGGTACTTTTCAAGCAGAATTAGAAACCGTCCCTCCCGTTTTTGGAATTACAAGACCGGCGAGAACCTGGAATCCTATTCGGATTAATTTTCAGCATTTATGGTTATTAATTACGGATGCTTGGCGTGCCGAAAACTGGAAAGACAAGTTCACCATTTGGTTTAAACCAACAGGCTGGCGTCCAGAAAATTTTGAAGAAAAATATCCCGTAACCAAAATCACCAATGTCTATGATTTTGAAAAATATGGAGTCCAACATTCTAAAAAACTGATGTACTGGTCCTTATTTCAAGCTATTATTACATTGTTACTTATTAGTTATATGTATAATTCCATAGCAATAATAGGTTTGCCAAATGTATTTATTTACGGTGCCTTTATTTTTCTGACCGTTTACAGTTATACCGAATTAATGGATACCCGGAAAATTTCTGTATTCTGGGAAAGTATTCGCTTTGTATTCGGAATTGGGCTAATTTTCTATTTTGGAGATTGGTTTGGAATGGATCAACTCTTTCCTTTTGCGAGTTATGTTGTTGCAGGTTATCTTATTTTGTCATTGATAGTAACCATTTATTTTGTCAGCAGTAATTTTGAAAAAGAAACAATGATTGTAGCTCAATCTTAAAAATAACGTATGAAAAGCAACTTAATATTAAATAGTTTTATTGGGTTTAGTCTTGTTTATCTTTCATTTCTATTTTTTGGAAATGAAAATACTGTTTGGTTTTTGAAACCCTTTTTATTGCCATTTTTACTTTTAGCAGTTTATTTTCACGAAAGGTTCACTACCAAAAAAATTCTTTTAACTGCTTTGACTTTATCATGGATAGGTGATATTATTTTGATGTTTGCTGACAAAGGAGAATTATATTTTATAGCAGGATTGATTGCCTTTCTTCTTTCGCATATCTCCTATATCATACTGTTCAGCAAACAATTGAAGATTTATTTAAAGAAAAGTAAAATCATTTTTTGGGTTGGAGTTACAGCAATTGTCTTTTATTTAATAGTAATGATGCTGATTTTACTGCCAAGTCTGGGTGACTTAAAAATTCCTGTTTTTGTTTATGCCCTGACAATTTCCATTATGTTGTTATTTGCGCTCAAAGGCTTTTTAAACTGGCAAAAACCAGCCAACATCTATATCTTAATTGGTGCTACCATTTTTGTAGCTTCAGATAGTATTTTGGCATTTGATAAATTTTATGCACCGCTGCAATACAGCTCATTCCTGATTATGGCAACCTACTTACTTGCACAATACTTGATTGTTACCGGCATTTTAAAATTAAACAAAAAAAAGTAGCATTTTCATACGAGAATGCTACTTTGATAACAGATGTGTTTCGATTAATGAGGTAATTTATTTTTCAATAATCCGTATAAATAAGTTCCCAAAAGAGCTCCAAAAAGCACTATCAGAACAGTCCAAAAACCGGCACCCAATAAGATAAATATAGGACCCGGGCATGAACCTACCAATGCCCAACCCAATCCAAAAAACAATCCTCCTATCCAATACCGCGCAGAACCTTTTTCTTTATCCGGAATTTCTATGGATTCTCCTTTGATGTCTTTTATATTGTTTCTTTTTATGATTTGAATACCAATAATTCCTGTCAAAATAGCCACAGCAATAATTCCGTACATGTGAAACGACTGAAATTGGAACATTTCATAAATGCGATACCAAGAAACAGCTTCTGATTTAGTCAGCACAATTCCAAAAACAAATCCAACTAATACATATTTTACTATATTTTTCATGCTTTTTATTTTAATATTAAGGTCATTATGATTGCTTAGTAATTCTTATTTTAAAATTAATGGCAATAAAAAATGCGCCATTATCAATCCACCGATGAAAAACCCAATAACAGCTTTCAAAGAAGGAAGTTGTAAATTACTCAAGCCTGAAATAGCATGTCCTGAAGTACAACCACCAGCATAACGAGAACCAAAACCAATCAAAATGCCACCAATAAGCAGTATGAAAATACTTTTTGGAGATTCTAAAATAGCAGTTCCAAAAAGAGCATCGGGCATTAATTTTCCGTTTGGAGCTTCAATACCAAGTTGTGCTAATTGTGCAATTGTTTTAGGATTAATATCCACATTTGAAGCATCATCCATAAAATGCACGGCAACAAAACCACCCAGCATAGCTCCAAGAACGACTACTAAATTCCAGCGTTGTGCTTTCCAATCAAAATCAAAAAAGGCTACTCGTTTTCCTAAACCAGCCATAGAACACAACGAACGCAAATTAGAAGACATTCCGAAAGACTTTCCGAAATAAATCAAAGAAAGCATAATCATACCAATCAAAAACCCAGAAATATACCAGGACCATGTTTGAAAAATAATATCCATATTGTTTTTTTGTGCAAAGATAAGAAGCATTTTACGAGATTTTGGAAGAAATGCTACATTCGATTAAAAAATGATGCATCCAAATTATTACGGGAACTCGTACGAAGGTCTAAAGTTCTGTTTATATTTGTATTATTTAAATTACGTGGTATTGTAATTGCTATTTAAATTTTACCTAATAAATTTTACCTAAACATGAAAAAATCAATCTTTTTTATTGCTTTGCTAATCGGAATGACTTCTTGCACCAGTACACAATCTACTTTGAAAAACACAGATGATAACGCCCCAAATCTTACCCTTTCAAAAGACAATACTTTTGTGATTACTGAATATAGTAAAGACAAAAAATATGGCTATGATAAAGATTATCCAATCAATATTTTCTTTAATAACACTAAAAATGAATCCATCAACCAAGGTCGGTTTTTAAACGCATTAGCTGGACCTAATGGCGAAAAAATTACGTTTACTAAATTAGAAAACTGTTGCCCGTTCCCAACAAAAAGAAGCGAATTAGGTGCCGGATTTTTGGATGTTTATGAATTAAAATGGGAAGGCCAGAAAAAACCGGTTACGCTTTATCTGAATATCTATGAAAAAGGAATATTGATGGTTCCAGTGGGATTTTCATTGAAAAAACAATAGATTTCGAATCCCAAAATATCTTTATAAACCAAATCCCTAGCCCTGATGGTCCCGAAGCGTCGGGAGAAATCCTCCCGTTTTTTCGGGAGATTGCAACGTACAGCAGGAAAAAGCTCCTAATAAAAAGTTAATCCAAGAAATTATTTGCAAATCATAAATAGTAAATCGTAAATCATAACTACCTTTGCACTTTCTAAAAAATTCATATTATGAACCTACAACATATTCCACAAATCAAATATACTGACAGTGGCAATTTCTTCCTACTAGCTGGTCCTTGTGCCATTGAAGGTGAAGAAATGGCAATGCGAATTGCCGAAAAATTAGTTGGTATTACTGATAATTTACAAATCCCTTTTGTTTTTAAGGGTTCTTTCAAGAAAGCGAATCGTTCCAGAATTGACAGTTTCTCAGGAATTGGTGATGAAAAAGCATTAAAAATCCTTAGAAAAGTTTCGGAAACATTTGGAGTTCCTACTGTTACTGACATTCACACGAATGAAGATGCAAATATGGCAGCTCAATATGTTGATGTATTGCAAATTCCCGCTTTTTTAGTGCGTCAAACGGATTTAGTAGTGGCTGCTGCCAACACCGGAAAAGTGGTCAACTTGAAAAAAGGGCAATTTATGAGTCCGGAAAGTATGAAACATGCGGTTCAAAAAGTATTGGATTGTAACAATGAAAACGTGATGGTTACGGATAGAGGAACGATGTTTGGTTACCAAGACATGATTGTTGATTTCAGAGGGATTCCTACTATGCAACAATACGCCACTACTGTTCTTGATGTTACACACTCACTGCAACAACCCAACCAAACGGCTGGTGTAACTGGCGGAAGACCAGATATGATTGAAACCATTGCTAAAGCAGGTATTGCTGTAGGCGTGGATGGAATTTTTATTGAAACCCATTTTGATCCTGCCAATGCAAAAAGCGATGGTGCCAATATGTTGCATTTGGATTATTTTGAGTCCTTAATGACCAAGTTAGTTGCCATCAGAAAAACAATAAATACATTTTAAATTTAGGCCCCAAATTCATTGAAACATTTTTTTTTATATTCCGCATTCCTAATTATACTATTCACTAATACTACAATTGCACAGGAAAAAATAACAATTCAAGATCGATATACCACTCATAACAAAGGGAAATTTTTTGTTTCATGGGGAGGAAATAGAGACAGCTATTCTAAATCTGATATAACTTTTCGCGGTAAAGATTACAACTTTACTCTCGAGAATGTACAAGCGCATGACAAACCAAAAGGATGGCATGTAGACTATATCAATCCAGCCAGAATGACCATTCCTCAAACTAATTTTAGATTGGGGTATTTCATAAATGACCATTATAGTGTTGCTATAGGTGTCGATCATATGAAATATGTAATGACTCAAAACAAGGCAGTTAACATCAATGGTTATTATCCTAATCCAGGGTCGTATGACGAATCATTGCCCAACAATCAGGTGCTTTTAACCCCAGAATTTTTAACTTTTGAACATACTGACGGTTTAAATTATGTAAATACTGAATTTTCCAGACACGATGATATTTCCTCTATTTTTAAAATTGGAAATACGGACAAAATTCAAGTTAATTTAACCGAAGGAGTTGGTTTTGGTCTATTGTATCCAAAAACGAATACAAAGCTATTAGGAAAAGAACGTCATGACGATTTTCATGTTTCGGGTTATGGAACTTCATTAAAAGCGGGTTTGAACATTACTTTTTTCAAGCACTTTTACATACAAGGAGAACTTAAAGGCGGTTATATTAATATGCAAGACATACGAACTACAAAAAGCTCAGAAGATACTGCTTCACAAGATTTTTTCTTTTTTCAAAGAATAATTGCTATTGGAGGAATCTTCAGAATATAAACAGAGTGTCAATACTAAAAAACGAGGCTGTCAGTAAAATGACAGCCTCGTTTTGTTTAACCTTTTTTTTCATTTAAATGATAGCAATACGTTTTATTTTAATTATAAATTTGTTTATACCATTGCTCTTATTATAAATAATTATTAGCTAAATTTGATAGTATGTTTTCTTCTAAAATTAAACAATTCATAAAATTTGTATTTGTCCAAAATCCGAATAACAAATAACTTTAAAACTCAATGACTATAAAAAAAAGTAATCCTGATTCAGAAGGGATCTATCATTTCGATAATTTTTTTAATATCTCAGCTGATTTTATTTGTATTGCAGGATTTGATGGCTATTTCAAGAGAATAAATCCAGCTGTTTCAAAATTATTAGGTTTTTCAGAAGAGGAATTATATGCTAGACCTATCAGTAGTTTTGTTTACGCACCAGACCTTAAGATGACTATCGAAACCAGAGAGCAAGTATATAAAAACAAGCCCCTTTTAAATTTCGAAAATCGGTATTTAACTAAAAGCGGAGCCATTGTTTGGTTATCTTGGACATCCGTGCCTATCGAGTCTGAAAAACTAGTGTATGCGATTGCCAAGAACATCACTCACAAAAAAGAAGAAGAAGAAGAACGCAATTTACTTCTTGCAAATCTTACACAAATCAATAAGGAACTTACCGTTTTATCACACAAAACATCCCATGATTTAAAGTCACCTATTAATAACATGCTTTCGGTTTTTAGTCTTATCGATGTTTCTAAAATCAATGATCCGGAAACATTGGAATTGATTAACATTCTTAAATTAACTAGTGAAAATTTAAAACAAACTTTAAACGATTCGATTGATGAATTGGTTGAAAATGAAAATATAAATACTCAAATCGAAGAAATAAATTTAAATGAATCACTTGCTGAAGTCCTTGTATCCATCAATTCCTTGGTACGAGATTCAAAAGCAATTATTCATGTTGATTTTTCGGATTTTGAAAATGTTGCTTTTAACAAGGCATACATTAAAAGCATTTTTTTGAATTTATTAACCAATTCGATTAAATATGCAAAACCAGATCATGCGCCCGTTATTACTATCCACTCCAGAAAAGTCAACGGAGTGAAGCAATTAATTTTTTCTGACAATGGACTTGGTTTTGATATGGATAAAGTAAAAGATAAGATTTTTGGGTTGTATGAAAAATTCCACAGTAACATTGACAGTAACGGTATAGGATTGTATCTAGTCTACAATCACATCACTAGTTTAGGCGGTCGAATTGCAGTTGAAAGTAAAATAAATGAAGGGGCAACATTCACTATTTCCTTCAAATATTAAATGTAGTATCTTTACTTATCCAAAGGCAATCATAAAACATCATTAACTAAATTTGTAAAGGATATGAAAAACTTTGATTGGACAACATTTACCAGACGAATTGCGGTAAGATCAACTCTTGCCGAAATGTATGCTGCATGGACAAAAACTACGGAAATAGAAAAGTGGTTTTTAAGCAATGCTAATTATTTCGATGCAAACAAAAACCTTGTTGACAAAAACACTCCTATTGAAAAAGGTTTTACCTATGAATGGCATTGGTATTTATATGATGGAGTTGAAAAAGGAAAAATAACGAACGCAAATGGCGAAGATTTTATTCAATTTTCATTTGCTGGAGACTGTTTAGTCGACATTAAACTTTCAACTCAAGACGATTACATTATAGTTGAATTAACTCATAAAAATATTCCGACAGATGACAGCTCAAAGGAGAACATTCGGCTTGGATGTGATTCAGGTTGGTCCTTTTTTCTGTTAAACCTAAAATCTGTTTATGAAGGAGGATTGGATCTCAGAAATAAAAATCCTAACCTGAAAGGAATGATTAATAGTTAGGATAAAATAAAGAATGCATGTCATTCCATAATCCCAGCCCAATAAACAAAAAAAAACTACAAGCGTATAACTTGTAGTTTTTTTATGCCTTGATTGAATATTGAAAAATTTATTGAACCTTCACCGTACTTACAATTCCATTCTGATCTATTAAATATAGTAACGAAGCCATCGTTGCTGCTCCTAATTCTAATTCTCTTTTATTGATGGCATCAAAAGTGTCATTTGCAGCATGGTGGTAATCAAAATAGCGTTGTGAATCCGGTTGCAATCCAGCCTTTACGATATGATTTGATTTTAACGGACCAATGTCAACTCCGGAATGCCCTTTTACAAATTTGTGAACTAAATAAGGTTCGAATAAAGTTGCCCAACTACTGATTTTATTGAAATTTGCTTCATCAGCATCAATTGAAAAACCTCTTGGCGAAAAACCTCCTGAATCACTTTCTAAAGCAAAAATATGGTTTTCGTTGTTTTTATTGGATTGCACTTCATATTCGTTTCCGCCGCGAACACCGTTTTCTTCGTTCATGAACAATACCACGCGAAGCGTATTTTTAGGTTTATACCTTATATTTTTGAAGATATTCAATACTTCCATACTTTGCACACATCCAGCGCCATCGTCATGAGATCCGTCCCCTAAATCCCACGAATCAAGATGCCCGCCAACGACCATTATTCTTTCAGGATGTTCAGAACCCGTCATTTCACCGACAACATTATAAGACAAAACATCATCAAACGTCTGACAGGATTGTTTTAAATAGAATGGCGCATTGGGTTTATCTTTTAAACTTTTACTTAAAAGTTCAGCCCCATTTGTACTAATTGCAGCAGCCGGAATTCGTTGTTCTTTTGAAATTTCTCCATAATTGGTTGCACCAGTATGTGGTAAATCATCCAATCGCAAATTCATCGATCTGACAATTACGGCTAATGCACCCAGTTTTCCGGCTTCTCTTGCTCCTGAGGATCTTTGGTCTACACAACTGCCATACGCTTTGAAAGTTTCAATAAATTCAGGATTCATAGGTCTGTTAAAGAAAATGATTTTACCTTTTACTTTTTCTTCCCCTAATGCTATTAATTCTTCTAAACTGTTTACTTCAATTATAGCCGCTTGCACTCCTTTTTTTGGAGTGGCAACTGAGCCGCCCAGCGCACATATTGGGAAAGTGATTTTTTGTTTCCCAATTTGTAAATAAGCGATTTCTTTTTCGCCTCGAACCCATTTTGGCACCATCACTTCCTGAAGGTATACTTTATCTAATCCGAGCGTTTCCAATTGCGCTTTGGTATATAAAACCGCTTTTTCTGCTCCGGTTGAACCCGATAATCGGGAGCCAATTTTATTGGATAAATGGTCCAGCCAGGGATAACATTTGGCATTGGTCAAGGATGATTTGTAAATTTCCTTCAAGGTTAGTTCCTCTTTAGTTTGAGCAAAAAGAACAATTCCGTTAAGGAATAGTGCAACACATAAAATTGATTTTCTCATAATTTAATACGGTGATGGTTTGAATTTTTTGGTTTCAATAGGAACGGCAATTTCGTGATTCTTAACGAATATTTGATATCCCATTCAAAAAAAAATCTGCAAATTGTTTTTTTTTTTGAATTGATAAAAGTAAATAAAAGCCGTTGACCATCGCATTGCTTTTAATAAATACGCTTTTTCACAAAAAAACCCTTCGGTATAAATATCGAAGGGCTGATCATAAATAAACTAACCAAAATCTACTTAATCAACAAAAAATCAACTTTATTATCAGTGCTTGAATCCGTACCTACAATAGCTTGAAAAGTACCCGGCTCAGCAATAAACTGTAAATCTGAATTATAGAATTTTAATTCTTCTACAGAAATTTCAAAAATTACCGTTTGTTTTTCTCCTTTTTTAAGGACTATTTTTTGGAATCCTTTCAATTCTTTTAAAGGTCTTGTAACTGACCCAACTAAATCTCTTATGTACAATTGAACTACCTCTTTTCCATCATAATTTCCTGTGTTTGTAACGTCAACGCTAACCATTAATTTCTCGTTGAAATTCATTTTATCGGATGAAATTTTCAAGTTTGAATATTTAAAAGTGGTATAGCTCAATCCAAAACCAAAAGGAAATAAAGGCTCATTTCTTTCGTCAATATAATTCGATCTGAATTTTTCAAATTTCCCTTCTTTGTTCGCAAGTGGTCTTCCTGTATTTTTTTGATTGTAATAAATAGGCACCTGCCCTACACTTCTTGGGAACGTCGCCGTTAATTTCCCAGAAGGATTTTCATTTCCAAACAAAACATCAGCAATAGCACTTCCTGCTTCACTTCCTGCAAACCAAGTATTTAATATTGCTGGAACAGTTTCATTTTCCTGAACTAACACCAAAGGTCGACCTGTAAATAAAACCAATACAACCGGTTTTCCCGTTTTCAATAATGCTTGCAATAAGTCATTTTGCGCTTGTGGAATCTCTAAATTCGTTCGGCTGCTGCTTTCTCCGGACATTTCTGCTGATTCTCCTAAAGCAGCAACAATTACATCCGATTGACTCGCTATTTTCAAGGCTTCCACCAATAATTCTGCAGAAGTTCTATTATCTCGGTGTAACGTTTTTCCAAACATGGTCGCTTTTTCTTCAAAAGCCGCATCATAATCCAGATTACTCCCTTTGGCGTAAAGCACTTTTGTGGCATCACCGGCAACTTCTTTGATTCCTGCTAGTAATGAAATGGATTTATCCATATTAGTAGCCACACTCCAAGTACCAGCCATATTTTCTTTGGCATCAGCCAATGGCCCAATAACAGCAACAGTCCCTGATTTTTTAAGAGGAAGCAACTGATTATTATTTTTTAATAAAACCAAAGACTGTGCAGCAATAGCTCTTGCTTCAGCTCTGTGACTTTTTGTAAAAACTTCTGTTTTAGCCCTTTTTTCATCACAATATTTATACGGATCATGGAACAATCCCAAATCATATTTGGCATTCAAAATAAGACGAGCCGCATTATCTATTTGTTCGATGCTTACTTTTCCTTCCTCCAATGATTTCTTTAAAGTCGTAAGGAAACCTTCACCCACCATATCCATTTCAATTCCGGCATTTAATGCCAAAGCAGATACGGTTTGCAAATCCCCCATTCCGTGTTCGATCATTTCTGGAATTCCCGTGAAATCAGTCACCACAAAACCGTTGAAACCCCATTGTTTTCTCAACACATCAGTCATTAACCATTTGTTTCCCGTTGCAGGAATTCCGTCAATTTCATTGAAAGATGCCATAACCGAACCTACGCCGGCATCAATAGCGGCTTTGTATGGAGGGAAATAATCATTGTACATTTTTATTCGGCTCATATCAACCGTATTGTAATCACGTCCTGCATCTGGCGCGCCATATAAAGCAAAATGTTTCACACACGATAAAATGGTATTGTTCTTTGACAAATCATTTTGTTGATACCCGTTGACCATTGCTTTTGCAATTTGGCTTCCCAAAAACGGATCTTCACCCGAACCTTCAGAAACCCTTCCCCAACGTGGATCACGGGAAATATCAACCATAGGCGAAAATGTCCAGTTGATTCCATCGGCACTGGCTTCCTGAGCAGCAATTTGAGCACTGCGTTCAATCAATTTCATGTCCCAAGTACAAGACAATCCAAGCGGAATAGGAAAGGTCGTTTCATAGCCATGAATCACGTCCATTCCAAAAAGCAACGGAATCTTCAATCGGCTTTTTTCGACAGCAATTTTCTGTACTTCTTTTATTTTCTGAACTGATTTGATGTTGAATAAACCGCCAACTTTACCTTCTTCGATATTTTTAGCCACATTAGAGCTACTGGCAGCACCAGTTGTAATATCACCCGAAGTGGGTAAATTCAATTGACCAATTTTCTCTTCCAAAGTCATTTTCGAAAGCAACTCCGCTACGAATTCGGTTTTGGGTTTAATTGTAACCGCCTTTTTAGTTGTCTTTTTTTGGCTGTAACCAAAAAGCGAAAAGCCAATAAGGAGTATAATAAGTTTAATTTTCATTTTATCTATTTTTGTTTGTTTGAACATCCAGTCATAAATTTCTTGGTTGTCATATACTTTTGTATAACTATCGAGATTTGCATCATCAAAAATTGTTAGCGCAACGTTGGCATTTCTATCCCTTAAAACCCGTATTTCCCTGAGTGAAAACCAAGATTGATTAAACCTTGTTTTACCTCAGGTGCATTCATAAATAGTTTCCATAATAAACCCGAACGATAATTTTCTAACATCACAATTTCTGGTCCTTGATCAATCGCTAAGTAGCGTTGCGCTGTCCATTTATACTGTAGACTGTTTGCATCGTAAAATCCAGCTACACCCCAAGTTTCCGTTTTATAGTTTTCATATAAATTTCGCATTAAGGCAATAGACTCAACCGGCGTATAAACAATGGAACTTATTGCAGCTGTAGGTGAAATGACTCCTTTGTCATTGCTGGGCATGTGTGCATCATAACCAATGGATTCATCACTATTTCTAGAATAAGACGCAGTCAATCCCCAATAATTAGCCCCATAGCCTTTGAATTTTTTTGGATTGGCAACAGCATACAAATAATTGATTTTTGTATGATTGGAATTCAAATCCCAATAATTAGCATACTTGTCGGTTAACTGATTTGGATCTAATCCTAAATAGGAATAATGCGCCCAAAATAAAGGTCCTCCGAATTCTTCAGCACCATTGTGTTTTAAAATCAAAGGCAAATTGTATTTGGTTTTAGCCGAAACTATTGCACCACTTCTTGCCCAGCCTTCATGATATGCCGCAGGTGTGATTGGATGTGTTGGTGAAGCTGCCGCCATGACATACGTAATCAAACATTCGTTATAACCTTCAAGAGGAAAATTCATTTGCCAATTGTAATTAGGTGACCAATGCCAGTATAATTTATTCTGATTGTTCGTGTACCATTGCCAATCAATTCCTTTCCAGAGTTCGTCGAATTTTTGACTAACAGCCTTTTCTTCAGCTGTTCCGTTTTTAAGGTATTCTCTAACAGTGATTATCCCTGCTGCCAAAAAAGACGTTTCAACTAAATCACCGCCATTATCCTTTGTACCAAATGGTTTTACTTTACCCGTATTTCCATCGATCCAATGCGACCAAGCTCCGTGAAAACGATCCGCAGTTGCTAAAAAGTCAGCTATTTTATTTAATCTTTCCGTACCTTGATTTTTACTGACATAGCCACGAGACATACCCGAAACGATGGCCATCAACCCAAAACCAGAACCTCCGGTTGTTACTATATTAGCATCATTCTCGGGATAAATACCATCAGGATGATAGCGTTCTCTCGCCATCCCTGAATTAGGCTCAGCATAATCCCAAAAATAAGCGAATGTTTGCTTTTGTACTAAATCGATTAATTCTTCATCCGTTAATTTTATAATTGGTGGATTTACCGCTGTACTCTCATTTGGCTTATCTCCATAGGAACTACAACCCAAAAAAGTAAAAAACATAAATAAAACTGAGATTTTAATCATTTTGGAATTTTAAAATATTTACAAAATAAACACTCCTTACTTCTCCAAAATAGAAAAGAAAAGTAAGGAGTGTTTTTTATTAATAACCTGGATTTTGTGCTGACAAACCATTAGCTTGTCTTATAAATGAATCCGGTATAGGAAATAATTCGTTTTTATTTTCTGTAAAAGTTTTTCCGTCAATGGCAAAAGCAGCCTTAGCTTGTCCTGTTCTTACTAAATCAAAGAATCTATCGTGCTCAAAAGCCATCTCAACTCTTCTTTCTTTCCAGATTGCTTTTCTAATGTCTGCTTGTGATACTGCAGTTGTAATACCTAATCCAGCTCTTGCTCTGATTTGGTTCAACAAAGGAATAGCATCCGGAGTTTGTCCTAATTCATTAAGTGCTTCAGCTTTCATTAATAGTACTTCGGCATATCTCAAATATTTGATATTAGCATCCGTTTCCCAACCCTCCGTATAAGCAGAAGAATAGGCTTTAAAATTGTATCTTTCATTTTCAACAGTATTCGGTACTACTCTACCATCGTACAAAGTGGTTCCTCTAAAAATGATTGTTGCATTTTTTCTAACATCGCCTGCTTCATAAGCATTTACCAAACTCTGAGATGGAGTATTGAATCCCCAGCCCCATCCACCAGCACCACGAGCGCCTTGAGAGGCTGAATATCCTTGAATTCCTCGTGCAGGAACTGAGCCTACACCATTAATTTCAAAAATAGATTCTGCACCGTTTTCTCCTTCCAATCTAAACATAACAGCATAATCTGGAACGATAGAATAACCCGTAACCAGATTACAATTGTCTACTACTTTTTGCCAGTTTTTTTGGTATAAATTTACTTTTGCCAACAATGCATAAGCGGCTCCTTTTGAAGCTCTTGCTTTTTCATCAGCAGAATAGGCTGATTTATTAGGCAATACCGCAATAGCGTCATTCAAATCGCTTTCGATAAAAGCATAAACCTCTGCAGCAGTTTTACGAGTTAATAACATTTTTTTGTCCTCAGCAGATACCGGATTTGGTAAATGATCAACAATAGGAACACCACCATAAGCTTTTACCAAAGTAAAATACATAAAGGCTCTTAAAAATTTAGCTTCCCCAAGCAACCTTGCTCTTAAATTTGCATCCGCTTTATCTAATTGAGGAATAATGTTTAAAGCTTGATTACATCTGTTAATCCCATCATAATTAGCCATAAAAGTGCTTTCAACTGAAGGATTTGAGGCATTGTATGTTAAAGCATCTAATACATCTTTATCAGTACCTGTATCTCCGGGAGATGATCCTTTATCAGCATCATCAGAAGTAATGCTTGAGAGTCCGATCCAACCGAATGAAGTCATGTCCCAATCTAAAAATTTACTGTAAATTACTGTTACAAATGTTGCTGCACCAGCGTCATTATTGAACAATTCAATATCTTTTGTAGAAATGGATTCTGTTTGATCCACATCTAAATAATCGTCAGCACATCCAGAAAAAAAGCATGCGCATAGTACGAACATTGTTATATATATCTTTTTCATAATATTAAAATTTTAAATTAGCACCAAGAACGAAAGATCTTAAGGTAGGATAAGCATCCAGTTCAACCCCTTGATTTCCATAAGGATTACCATCTCCGTTAAGTTCTGGAGAAAATCCTGAGAATTTTTGAGTTATAAATGGATTGATTGCATTTACATAGATTCTGCAATAGCTTAAAAATTGATTCTCTTTTATAGGAATTTTGTAACCTAAAGCAATATTATTGATTCTGAAGAAATCTCCCGATTCTAAATAGTAAGTAGACGCTACAGGAACTTGATTAAATGGAGCTGGATTTGAAGCAGTTGTATTATTTAGAGTCCAAAAATTTGTAGCTACTGATTGCTCTATATTTTCTCCTGTAAAACGTTGTGCTTTTTTACCATTGTACACTTTTGCACCACCAGTACCGTATCCGTCAACTGAAAAATCAATGTTTTTATAGTTTAAACCTAGCGTTACACCATAATTAGAAGTTGGTAAAATAGAACCTACGTATTTTTTATCAGCTGTAGCAGATAAAGTTTCTTGAGTCA
Source organism: Flavobacterium glycogeni (assembly GCF_048286775.1). Taxonomy (NCBI): domain Bacteria; kingdom Pseudomonadati; phylum Bacteroidota; class Flavobacteriia; order Flavobacteriales; family Flavobacteriaceae; genus Flavobacterium; species Flavobacterium glycogeni. Next base: position 14,008 of record NZ_JBLVPV010000010.1, on the reverse strand, counting down.
CTTTTGCACCGCTAGCGTTATAATATAACATTTTACCGTTTGCAGGATCTACACCGGCATATTCATATAAATAAAAACTTCCCAATGGTTGACCTACAGCGTTTTTACTAAGTAATTTAGTATCCTGGCCGTTACCTAAATTACCTCCAATAATTGGAGAAATATCAAAATCTTTCAAACCTGCAAGTCTATTTTTGTTATTAGAATAGTTTCCTCCAATCCAATAACTCAAGTTGTCAGTTAACTTATCATCCCAACGCAATGCAATTTCATATCCTTTATTTGAGACTTCGCCAACATGTCCAGGTGTAGCTACAACAATTCCTGAAGTTGGATAAGGTTTTACATTCAAAATTACATTAGTTGTATTTTTATCATATAGATCAAACGATCCTTTTAATCTGTTGTTCAATAATTCAAAATCTAAACCTGCTGAGGCTTCTTCTGTAATTTCCCAAGATAAACTTGGATCAATTTGAGAGTTGATAGTTGTTCCTTCGTTTAATATTGACCCTCCTAAATAGCTATTAAGTCCTGATGCATATGCTTGATTATTAAGCGGTACGGTTTGATTTCCTAATTTACCCCAACCTCCTCTTAATTTAATCAAATCGACACCTTTTACATTAGCCATAAAATTCTCTTTGGTAACAACCCATCCTAAACCAAAGGCAGGAAAAGTACCCCAACGATAATCTTTAGCAAAATTTGAGGAACCATCACGTCTAATTGTTCCTGTAATCAAGTATCTGTCCATTAATTTATACTGGAATCGACCAAAATAAGAAGCCAATCTAGTTTCGTTAAAAACTTCATCTTTATAACTGATCACATTACCTATATAATCAACATCTTTTAAAGACCAATAACTAGAATTTGCATTTACATTCTTTCTCTTGACAGTCAACTTTTCTCTAGCTCCTTTAACTGATGTTTCCATACCAGCAGTTACTTCGATGTCATGAATCTCATTAAATAACTTATTATACGTCAAATAATTTGATAAGTTCCAATTAAAATATTGTTCTCTTCCTTTAGTTAACTCATTAATATTTGTTGGTAAAGTATTTCCAGGGCTTGGATCTCCAGCGATGTCAACAGCTCTTGTATCTTCAAAATTATATTGTTTCCAAGAATAATATTCACCATTAAACTGTGAAGTGAATTTTAATGATTTTAAAATTTCGTAATCTAATTTTAAACCTCCTTGTAAACTTACACTACGTTGTTCTTCATCATAAAAATCTAATTGAGCAACGGGATTTCCAACATTATTAAATGAGGAACCACTAGTGCTTGCAACCCCATTAGCATCTACAAAAGAAACACCGTATTGACCTGATGCAAAACGTACCGGAACAATTGGAGATTGTTTGTAAGCATTTGTAAAAGCGCTTAATGGTTTTGGAGTTGAATTAGCTGATGTAAAACTAAAGTTTTGATTTATAGTTACTTTTTTAGAAATTTTATATTCATTATTATTTCTAAAAGTAAAACGACTATAATCAAGGCCGTTCAAAATTGCTTTTTCTTCATAATTTCCTATACTGAAAAAGTATTTCACATTCTCTGTTGCCCCAGAAATAGAAGCATTATTTTGAGTATACGATCCTGTTCGGGTAATTGCATCAAACCAATTTGTATTCACTGGCTGATTTTCAGAAAAAGTATTGTTGTTCAAAGCGGCATTTGAATATCGGGCATATGCATCACTTCCTTCCATTTTTACTGTTTTCAATGGCTTTCTAAAACCAGCAAAGCTTTCAACTTCTACACTTACTTTATTACCTTTTCCTTTTTTGGTTGTAACAATGATTACACCATTTGCAGCTCTGGTACCATAAATAGCCAGTGAAGACGCGTCTTTCAAGATTTCATAAGACGTAATATCGTTCGTATTAATGTTATTAATATTATCAGTTGGCATACCATCTACAACATACAAAGGAGTTCTCCCTCCTAATGCAGTTCCCAAACCTCTAATAATTACTGAAGGTGTACTTCCCGGCAAGTCAGAAGAAATTACTTGAACACCTGCCGCTTTACCTTGTATGGCTTGCGAAGCATTCAAAACTTTAGTTTTGGATATTTCTTCTGCTTTTAATGAAGTAATTGCGGTGGTATTATCAATCTTTTTTCTCGTTCCATACCCAATGACAACTACTTCTTTTAGTTCAGTGTCCTTGGATTCTGAGAGTATTATTCTCATGAAATTCGCTGTTGCTTTTATTGAAATGGCATCAAAACCTACCATGCTAATTTTTAATTCTTCGCCAACTTTGGCGTTGATATTAAAATTCCCGTCAAAATCAGTATCAGTTGAAGTTTTAGAATCTGTCGCTACTATAATCGCACTTGGAATTGCCATCCCTTTTGAGTCTAAAACTTGTCCCTTAATTACTTGACCAGACATATATGCCGGAAGTAAAATGAGAGCTAAAAAGCTAAAAATAAAATTTCTCATATATTAATAATTTGTTAAAGTTAGTTGAGTCAAACTTAGATAATTACAACGTTATAGTAAGCAACATAGAGGTACTACATAAACACATCAAATCATTAAAATAGCGAGATAAATCAATGATTTAAAGCGATTAATAATAACATTGAGGTACTATACAGAGGCATCTGATGTAGTAATGATGTATTGTGATTTCTTAAAAAAATAACGCTATAAATCTATTATCTGTAAAAAAAAAAACTTATTTATATGTTTAATAAAAACTTAGAAAGATTTTCATCCTGGGTAAGGTTTAATTTCTTTCTTAATCGATAGCGATGCAACTCAACACCTCTGAAAGAAATATTCATCATTGGTGCAATTTCCTTGGAGGAAAGATTCATTTTCAAGTAAATACAGAGCTTAATATCCTTTGAAGTTAGGTTTGGATATTTCTTTGATAGCGTAACGATAAACTCATTGTGTATCTGATTCAGATTGGTTTCAAAAGTTTCCCATTCATGCTTATTTAATGCATTTATTTTTATGGCTTTTTTAATTTCACTTTTTAACTTATTAAAATCAGTTTCTGCATCCAGAATTCCTTGAATTTTTTCAATCATCTCACTTTGCTTCGCTATCGAAAGTGATTTACCTGCAACTTCAGATGATTTTGATTGCAATTCAAGTTCTAAAATATGTTTTTCATATTCTTGGCTGGTTAGCTCATTTTCGGCTTTTAACTCCATCTCCAAGATTTTCTTCTGATGCTTCAATTCTTCTTCACGCAATTCCAGTTTTTGAATGTATCGCATTTTATTCCATTTATAATACATATATAAAATCATCCCTATTATAAGTAAGTACAACACTATCATCCAAAGAGAGAAATACCATGGTTGCGCCACCATAAACTGAAAATTTGAAATGGTATTGTAATGCAATCCATCATGTTGGTAAACAGTGATTTCATGTGAACCACTACTTAAGTTATTCAAAACAATCAATCCTCCTTTTACAGGTGTAAAATCTTTAGTTTCATTTGTTTTATAAACTAAGTTAGGACTCGTTACTCCGTAAACTCCAGATATTACATGCATTCTAATTTCTGAATTATACTTAATTTTTGATTTGTTTTTAACCAAATCATCATTGACAAAGGCTTCAATGCTTATTCTGTCTTTTTGCTTACTCGTATATTTTAATTGAAGTGAGATAAAACCATCGTCAAGATTCAATAGATAATTGTCTTTATTCTTGAATACTTTCAAATTATCATTAATAATTTTTCCTTTGTAATATTTCTCTTGAATGATATTTCGGATAAAATTATTTCCATTGGCATAAATATGGTACAAAAGCCCATCTTGAAGTACCAAAAAATGATTTTCATCAATGGCAACGATGTTTGAAACATTCTTAAAGTTGGCATTAAACAATTTATTTTTTTCTAATTGATTGTTGATTGAATTATAGGTATACCAAGACTTATTGATTAAAAAAAGGATTTCGTTTCTAAACTCAAAGATTTTCACTCCAAAATCATTGCTGATTTTACTGCGTTGGGTAACATTTTCAACATTGGTAGTTTCATAGGCCTCATTGTACAGAATTCGATACAATCCCCTATTGTTGTCAGCTGCCCATATTTCATTTTTTCTATTTTGGGCAACGTATTTTATAGGCTTCATTATTTTCTTTACAACAATAGTATTTTTCAAATTATTGGCATCATTATAAATGACCACACCGCTATAAGTTGCCTGTAAATACGAATTATTGATGCTGCTTTTTGCCAAATTCCAACCTCCATTTATAGTACTTAATTTATAGAACAATCCGTCCTCGTAAATAAAAGTACCTTCGTTATGTCCTATGAGGAATTTAGTATTTATTTTACTGATATTCCAAGCTTGTCCTTGGGTATTTGGAATTAACGAAAGCTGCTTGTCCTCATATTTAAATACACCATGATTGGAAGCCATCAAATATCCCTTTGGAGTACTCGCTACAGAATAAACGGAACCTAAAATTCCTGAATTATCATAAAAAATAGAAATAGGAGAATTGACCTCAATATGTGCTATTCCGTTATCCAAGCCAAGCCATAAATCATTCTCAGTGTCCTGACTAATACTTAAAATAGAATTGTTCATCAATACGTTATTCCGATTGATATTTTTATAAGAACCGGAATTCAAATCAAAAATATAAACCCCTTTATTAGCTGTTCCTATGATTAATTTATTGTTTTTAATAAATTTAGCAACATTGATATTTGCCGATTTCAAAATATCGTTTAAAGGATTTTTCCAAGGACTTAAAACGCCCTTGTCTGCAACATAAACACCGTTTTTTTTAGTAAAAACATAGATTTTGTTTTGGAATTTTTCGACAGCATGAATGACGTTATTCTCCAGAACAGACCATCCTTCTATTTTTTCGAATTTGGAATTCTTCATTTTATAAATTCCTTTTTCTACTGAAGCAACTAACAATTCATTACCAACCGGAAAGCAATAGGAAACCAGAAAATCAAACTTATTTTCCTTAATTACTTTTCCATCATACATGAAAAGTCCATTAAAAGACTGAAAGTAGATTTTATTATTAAATTTAAATATCTTCCAAATCTCTTCATTATCACTATCATCAAAAACCTTAGTTTTATCAGAAATGGAAACATAAAACATCTTTCCGTCTTTTCGATGCCAATAGCCAAATTCTTTATAAGAACCGGTATAAATCCGGTCACCATCAACCATTACGGAGCGAATGATAGTTTTGTTAGGCAAGCTGTATTTCTCCCATTTTACGCCATCATAACGCAACAAATAATAATTATTGGCAAAATACATCGCGTTATCATTTCCTTGTGCGACACTCCAAATCTGATTATCCCCTTGATAATCAGATTTATTGTAATTTTCAACAAAAGGAAGCAACTCCTGAGAATAAAGTTGGGATGATATAAAATATAATAGGATTATTATTGTAATTCTTACTTTCAAAATGTGGTGTTTTATATCCAAATATAAATAGATTTCTTAAATAAAAGGCATAAAAAAAGCCTCTGAATACAGAAGCTTTTTTCAAGTTGGTTATTTTCTTAATTCATCAGTAATTCAAATACCTGATTGGCAATTTCGATTTCCTCATTGGTAGGAATAACCAATATTTTAGTCTTGGAATCTGGTGTGTTGATTTCTCGAATTTCTTTCGAACGAATTTCATTTTTGGATGCATCCAATTCTATTCCGAAATAATCCATATCGGTGCACACTAATTTTCGGATGTACGAAGAATTCTCTCCAATTCCAGCCGTAAAAATAATGGCATCAAGTCCATTTAAAACAGCCGTATACGAACCAATATATTTCTTTATTCGATATGCATTCATAGCTAAAGCCAATTGACAATCCGCATTTCCGTTCTCCGCATTGGCTTCAATATCCCGTAAATCACTGTAACCGGTAAGACCAAGCATTCCGCTTTGTTTCTGCAACATCGTATTCACCGCTTCAAGTGAATAACCCAATGTATTTACCAGATAAAAAATCACGGATTGATCCACATCTCCGCTTCGGGTTCCCATAATCAATCCGTTCATTGGACCAAAACCCAACGTATGATCGATACTTTTCCCATCTTTTATCGCGGTCATACTACAACCGTTTCCTAAGTGTATCGTAATAATTTTAGAGCCTTTATTCTTAGAATTTTGCTTCAAATAATGAATCGCATTTTCCGAAACATATTTATGACTTGTTCCGTGAAAACCGTAAACGCGAATTTTATTCTCCGTCAAAAGGTAATTTGGCACCGCATATTTGTGTGCCACAACAGGAATCGTCTGATGGAATGCCGTATCAAAAACAGCCACTTGTTTTGCTGAATTAAAAATTTCCTCGGCCACATTTATTCCTTCCAAATTCGCCGGATTATGCAAAGGCGCTAAATCAAAAAGCTGCCTGATTTTGTCTTTTACTTCACGGGTAATAATTGCCGTATTCGAAAAAGCGCTTCCGCCATGTACCACACGATGCCCGACAGCTTCAATCTCATCCGTACTTTTAATTACCCCTACTTTTTCATCCATCAGTAATTTGGCAATTTTTTCCAAACCAATTTTATGGTTCGCAATAGGCAATGTTTCTTCTAATTTAGTAGTATTGGTTACATAATTTAGATTCGAAGTTTCCAGTCCTATTCTGTCAATCATCCCCGAACAAATAACTTCATTCGCCGGCATGTCGATTAATTGGTATTTTATAGACGAACTTCCTGAGTTTATAATTACTATTTTCATTTTATAATCCTTTTTCCTCTCCCCGACCCTCTCCGAAGGAAAGGGTGACTGGACGGTATTACTTTGTGTTAACTTTATAATTTAAACCTTAAACTTTTTATAACCCTTGTGCTTGAATCGCCGTAATCACAACTGTATTTATAATATCATCTACCGTACAACCACGACTTAAATCATTAACAGGCTTGTTCAATCCTTGTAACATAGGACCAATTGCCAACGCGCCAGTTTCTCTTTGAACCGCTTTATAGGTGTTATTTCCTGTATTTAAATCTGGAAAAATCAAAACGCTGGCTTGTCCCGCCACTTCTGAATTTGGCATTTTACTTTTCCCGACAGCCATATCAACCGCAGCATCGTATTGAATGGGTCCTTCAATTTTTAAATCGGGACGTTTTTTTCTCACTATTTCAGTTGCAGTTCTTACTTTATCTACTTCATCTCCTTTTCCTGATGAACCTGAGGAATACGAAAGCATGGCGATTTTTGGTTCAATACCAAAAGCCAAACTGGAATCGGCAGAGGAAATTGCTATTTCTGCCAATTGTTCCGCAGTAGGATTTGGATTAATGGCACAATCTCCAAAAACAGAAACCCTGTCCTCTAAACACATGAAAAATATCGAGGAAACCACAGAGGAATTGGGTTTCGTTTTAATGAATTGCAAAGCAGGTAAAATAGTATGTTGCGTGGTATGTGCCGCTCCGGAAACCATTCCGTCTGCGTGACCTTTATACACCATCATCGTTCCAAAATACGAAACATCTTCCATTAAATCTTTGGCCATTCTTATGGTTACATTTTTTGCTTTTCGCAACTCATAATACGTGTTTACATAATCATCATAATGCTCGGATTCTATCGGATTTATAATTTGTACTTTAGAAAAATCGAAAGGAAGCCCCAACTCCGCAACTTTACTTTCAATTTGTTTTTTGTTGCCAATAATCGAAATATCAACCACATCCATCGTCAATAACTGCGAGGCGGCAATAATGATTCTTTCATCATTCCCTTCCGGTAAAACAATGCGTTTCCTGTGTTGTCTCGCTCTTTTCACTAAATTATATTGGAACATTTTTGGCGTCATTCCTTCCGCTTCAAAAGTAATTAGCTTTTCAGCCAAGTTGTCTAAGTCAACATATTTTTCGAAAGTATTGATCGAAATTTCAATCTTCTGCTTGTTGTTCGCGTAAATTTTGGATTTAATGGAACCTATTTTATTGGTAATATAATACGTGCCCTCTTCCACCGCAATAATTGGAACAATGGTCGAAAGTCCTTCTATCAATTTCAAAATACTAATCTCGGGCAAGATATTCCCTGTCAAAACAATTCCTGAAATAGTCGGATAATTTACGGACTCATTGGCTTGCAATGCACCCAAAATAATATCGGCTCGGTCTCCAGGAGTGATTACCAGACTATTTTCTTTCAAATGCAACAAATAATTACACAATTGCATTGCCCCTACGCTAAAATTTCCGGTTTGATTGTTCAAATGTGCCGAGCCAAATAAAACTTTAGCATCTAATTCATTTACAATTTCCTGTACCGTTGGATTATTCAAATTATGAATCAAAGGAATTGAATTGACCAATATACTTTCGGGCAAGCTTTTCTTTAAACCGTTGGTTACTAATTCAATATTCTCCCGTTGCACTTTGTTGGCGATTACAGCCAAAACTTCGACATCTTTGACTTTAAAAGAATCGTATGCTAAATAAAGACTATCTATCAATTCCTCTAATGTTTTGCCCACTCCGGAGCCCACAATAATCGTTGGAATACCCAAATTTTTGGCAATCAAAACATTCATATCTAATTCGATAACTGTTCCTTCCCCTGTAAAACTGGTTCCTTCAACCAAAACAAAATCAAAACGCTCTTCTAATTTCTTGTATTTTTCAATAATCAAATCGAGAACCTCTCCTATTTTCCCTTTGTTCTTCTTTTTGATTAATTTACTTTTTGTAATGGCATACGCATCTTCAAATTCAATATCCATCCCAAAATGACCAATCACTGTTTCAATATGATTATCAAATCCTCCTTCTTCAAAATCTTCAACAATAGGTCTAAAATAACCAACTTTGGCCATTTTGCCGATAAGCATACTCATCAATCCCAACGTAATAATCGACTTCCCACTATTTTGCTCGCTTGTTGCAATGTATATGGCCTTGTTCATTTTTTTATTTTTAAATTTAATTCCAAATTAATTGGATGTATTCCTTTTTAATTTCTAAAACCAACGGCGTTTTTTAAAATAAATAATCATTCCAACTACCATTAAAAACATAGCGCCAATAACGGTATGATAGCCATAATGACGTTTGAGTTCCGGCATATATTCAAAATTCATTCCGTAAACCCCCACAATAAAAGTAAGCGGGATAAATATCGCAGATACAATGGTCAGGGTTTTCATTATCTCATTCATCTTATGTGTTTGTGCCGAGAAAAAGAAATTAGACGCACTTTCTAAAGATCCCATATCGGATTCAATTTGTTCTAAAAGTTCTAAACTCTTTTGATGCAATCGGGCAAAAAAGCTAAAACTATCTGCTTCCATCACATTAAATATGTTATCGTCTTTTATACTTTTTATATCATATAAAGAATCACGTAGCGGAATGATGGAGCGTTTTAGAAAATTTAAATTATCTCTATGTTTCTCTATTTTTTCTAAAATTATGGGATCAACACTTTCCTTGGTAAGATTAATCAATTCCTCTATTTTGTCTTCCTCGTTTTCCAAAGTGATGTAGAAATTTTCCATGATGGCATCCAGAAGAATGTACAACAAATAATCGGCTTTCTTGGTTCTGACAATTCCTGAGTGCAATCGAATGCGTTCTCGAATGTGGGTAAAAAAGTCACTTCTCTTTTCCTGAAAAGAAATTAGAATCCCATCTTTTAACAAAAAACTAATTTGCTCGACACTTATATTATCCGAATTTCCAGCAGGTAAAAGTGATTTTATGTTGAAAAATAGAAAATCATGAGATTCTTCCAGTTTTGTTCTTCGGGTAGTATTCAAAATATCAGCCAACATGAAATTATCGATTTCAAAATAATCTCCAATCGATTTTAGCCACTCCACATTATTTAAACCGTGTATATTAATCCAATTTGTTTTTTGTTCCTCAATATATTTATCTAAATCCGAAACCTTAAAATCCTCATATTCGGTAAGATTCAAATCATCATAAACAAACAATTGCATCTCCGATTCCTTACTTTTATGAATTCCTGTATATTCTAAATTATAAGGTTGCATTTTCCTTCCTTTCTTATACTTGATTTTTCTCATCCCAACTTGTTTATGTAGTAATATTACGAAAAACTTTTTCAAAAATATCGCTTTCCAGTACTTTTGGTATTCCTAAAAATGAAAAAAACCGGTTTGATTTAGTATTTAAAAAAGCAAAGATACCTCGAAATAATAATTCCATACATGAGAAAAATCATATTACAACATAGAAAAAGCAATTAATCAACGATTGTTAAATAGTGTTAATTTATATAAAACTGCATTTCGAATGGGTATTTTCTTAAAAAGATATCAATAAATTTGAACTTAAGTCGTAACAAAACACAATAAAATACGACTTATAGACCATAACCAATTATAAACTTTATTAATGCATTAACTAAATGGTAAAAAAAAAACTAACCCTAATTATTACATGTCTGTTATTTTGTTTTGCGCAAGGTACATTTGCACAAAGCAAAAAAAAGAAAAGAGCAGACAAAAATGCCCCTGCTAAAGTAGAAGCTAAAGCTCCCGAATCTAAAGACGGTAAGAAAGAACCGAAACCGTACAAAAAAGTTATTGACTCAACAGCAGTAACACAAAAAGGATTAATTGACATTCATAAAATTAATGACAAATATCTTTTTGAGATTCCAGACTCCCTTTTAGGTAGTGAAATAATGACTATAACCCGATATTCTAAAACTCCAGCCGGAGGAGGAATTTTTGGGGGAGAAGAAATCAACAGACAAGTTGTTCGTTGGGAAAAAGGGCTGAACAATAACATTCTTCTTAGATCAGTTACCTACGTTATCATGTCTCCGGATGAAGACAAGCCAATGGCTCAAGCTGTTAAGAATTCAACTTCAGATCCAATTATTGGAAACTACGATATCTTGGCCTTCAAAAAAGATTCAACCGGGAAAAATAATGCTGGATATGTGATCGACTTAACGAGCACTTTCGATGCTGACGTACAAACTTTTTCATTAGATCCAATAAAGAAACAATTGTTAAACATACAAACGTTTCAAAAAGACAAATCATTCATCTCAAAAATAAGCAGTTATCCAATAAATACTGAGATTAGAAGTGTTAAGACGTTCACTACAACTCCACCAAGAATAAATACGACTCCTGTACCACAAATTGGAGTTAATTTACCATCTGCATTAGATGCGGGAGTAATCACGGTAGAGATGAATACTTCTATGATTTTATTGCCAAAAACGCCAATGCGCAAAAGAGAATTTGATGCACGTGTTGGATATTTTGCGAACCAATATGATGTTTTTGAAGAAGAATCTCAAAAATCAGATACCAAAGTATTTGCAGTGAGATGGCGTTTAGAGCCAAAATCTGAAGAAGATGCTCAAAAACAAAAAAGAGGTGAATTAATTGAGCCTAAAAAACCAATTGTATATTACATTGACCCTGCAACTCCTGAAAAATGGAAAAAATTCATCAAACAAGGTATCGATGATTGGCAGGTTGCCTTTGAAAATGCGGGATGGAAAAATGCTATTCGTGGAGAATATTGGCCAGAGAATGATCCAACAATGAGCTTGGAAGATGCCCGTTTTTCAGTATTACGATATTTTGCTGCTGAGATTCAAAATGCATACGGACCTAATGTTCACGATCCTAGAAGTGGTGAAATTTTGGAAAGCCACATTGGCTGGTATCACAACATCATGAGTCTTTTAAGAGACTGGTACTTAATTCAAACTGCTGCTGTAGATCCTGCTGCAAGATCAAAAAAGTTTGATGATAAATTAATGGGAGAATTAATCCGTTTCGTTTCTTCTCATGAAGTAGGACATACTTTAGGATTACGCCACAACATGGGAGCCAGTTCTGCCACTCCGGTTGAAAAACTAAGAGATAAAGAGTACCAAGAGAAAAACGGACATACCTCATCTATCATGGATTATGCACGTTTTAATTATGTGGCACAACCAGAAGATGGTGTTACAGCCTTATTTCCTAGAATTGGGGATTATGACAAATGGGCTATTAAATGGGGTTATTCTTATTTTGACGAAGCTAAAACTGAAACTGAAGAAAAAGCGAAGTTGAATGAAATGACTAAGGAAGCCTATAAAAATAATCGTTTATGGTTTGGTACAGAAACCAGCCCTTATGATCCAAGATATCAAACTGAGGATATTGGGGATAATTCGATGAGAGCTTCTGAATATGGAATCAAAAACCTAAAAAGAATTTTACCTAATTTATTAGAGTGGACTAAAGAAAACGGAGAAAGCTATGCTGAACTAGACAATCTTTATGGTGCACTTACAGGACAATTCAGAAGATATATGGGACATGTTACTAAAAACGTTGGTGGAATCTATGATTCTCCAAAAACGTATGACATGACTGGAAATCAATTTGAAGTAGTTCCAAAAAGTATCCAAAAAGATGCGGTATCATTCTTGAATGCTCAATTATTCAACACTCCAAAATGGTTGTTGGATCAAAATATTCTTTCGAAAATAAACCCGGAAAGCGGTGTTGAAGCAATCAAAGGAATGCAAGATGCTACTTTATCAAGTTTATTGGCTGGAGATAGAATTGTTCGCCTTATAGAAACTTCTTCTGTGAATAAAAGCAACTATTCAGCTGATGAATTAATAAGTGACTTAAAAAATGGGATCTTTTCTGAATTGAAAGGAAGCGGTTCAATTGATGTATATCGTAGAAACATACAAAAATTGTATGTTGACAAAATGATCGAATTACTTAAACCAGGTACAGCCATGGTTAGAGCGGTTCCTGTAGGTGTTACTTACGGTTTCACGACAAGAAGAGTAAATTTAGCTCAAACCGACTTACCTTCTATTTCCAGAGGACAACTTAATAGTTTAAAAAACGAAATGAAATTAGCCTCGTCAAGAATGACTGATCGAATGAGTAGATATCACTTACAAGATTTAATTTCTAGAATAGGAGAAGCTTTAAATCCTAAATAATAAATTAAAAAGGGAAAATGTTTAACAACATTTTCCCTTTTTTTTATGATGTATTTGATGTGATTACAACGTAGAGACCATATTATATAGAAATACACATTATTGTAAATACACATTATTGTAAAACGCACATTGTAGAGACGCACTGCAGTGCGTCTTTACATAATAATAATAATAATAATAATAATAATAACCCGTTGGGTGCAATTGATTTTTACCACATAGAAACATAGAAATTATAGTATTTAAAAAGAGTTTGATAGATGTTTTACTTTTCACATAGTCAAACTATGCAAAAAATAGTGCTATTTTCTATTATTTCTTTAATTATAAGTTTTATTTCTATGTTTCTCCTATGTTTGCGAAGTTATCGATTTTAATTATTAAAGTCCATAAATTTGAATAATGAAGTGAAAAGGAATGAGAGAACATATGTCCCTAAATAGTTCAAAGAAATATATTGACACATAGAAATATCCTCATTCTTTTTTATCTTTTAGAGTCTGAACAGAATGTAAGGAATTAGGTAAATCTTAATATCCAGAATATCCAATCAGGAGAAAAGACGAAGGAAGATTCATCACTTTATAAATTTAAACTTTAAAGTTATGACAGAATTAAAACAAGTAGTTGGAATTGATGTTGCTCAAAAAGAATTAGTAGTTACTTTAGGAAGAATGTTTGATGATTTGTCGATTGAATTGTATGCCTATAAAGTTTTTAGAAACACAGAAAAAGGATTTACATCTCTGTCCGATTGGATTAAAAAGCTAACCAATGATCAAGTAAAGATTCATTATGTAATGGAAGCCACTGGTGTTTATCACCAAAAATTTGCTTATTATTTAGACAAGAATGATTGTCAGGTTAGTATAATATTACCAAACAAAATCAGTAATTACATTAGAACCCTAGATATTAAAACTATTACCGATAAAACATGTTCACAAGCAATTGCTCAATTCGGATTGGAAAGAAAATTAGATTTATGGAAACGCCCAAAAAGCATTTATAAAAATCTACAA
>NZ_JBLVPV010000009.1:0-152076 GCF_048286775.1 Flavobacterium glycogeni | reverse complement strand
TAAAAAAGAATGAGGATATTTCTATGTGTCAATATATTTCTTTGAACTATTTAGGGACATATGTTCTCTCATTCCTTTTCACTTCATTATTCAAATTTATGGACTTTAATAATTAAAGTCGATAACTTCGCAAACATAGGAGAAACATAGAATTTAATTTTTGATTTAAATGGGTTCCGAACAGTCGAAATTTAGGTGACATAGAAAAAAGCCAATGCTTTTTCTATTGTAAACTCTTATCTCCGTCAAAATTTATTTTTACAGGAATAAACACTATGTTTCTATGTGGTTTAAACTTTAATTTTAATGCGTTAGACGTGAGTATTGTGTTAATTTGAATTAAAAACAAATCTCGTTTTCGTATTTTTGCATCAAAATAGCGTTATGTTAGAATTTTTCAAAAAATATAGACTCTTTTTCGGAGTCTTCCTTGTTCTTTCGGCAATCATTTTATCCTTATTTTATTCGGCTTTAAAGCCAAAAAAAACACTCCCAATTTATAATCCTGCGGATGTAAATCCTGAATTAGTGGACAGCACTGTTCAATACAAAAGCAAGTATCATACGATTGCTGATTTTTCGTTTGTCAACCAAAATGGGAAAACTATCACCCAAAAAGATTATGAAGGCAAAATATATGTTGCTGATTTCTTCTTTACCACTTGCGGCTCCATTTGTCCAAAAATGACCACCAATTTATCCGATATTCAAAAAGCTTTTGCTAATAATCCAAAGGTAAAATTATTATCACACACCGTTTTTCCGGAGACTGACAGCGTTCCCGTTTTGAAGGCTTACGCCAAAAAACACCATGTTAACGATGCCAAATGGAACTTAGTAACCGGAGACAAAAAAGAAATTTACGCAATGGCCAGAAAATCCTATTTGGCCGTGAAACTGGGAAAACCAAGCGAACTATATGATATGGTTCACACCGAAAATTTTGTTTTGGTAGATACTAAAAAAAGAGTTCGTGGTTTTTATGACGGCACCAATAAGGAAGATATCAAGCGATTAATTGAAGATATTACTTTTTTGAGCAACGAATAAAGCACTTTTTAAGGTTGTATCAATCGCTTATAAACTGATTGAAAAACCCAGTAAAACAAACGGTTGCCCCATTCTTAAATTTATCCAAAAAAACTACAAAATTGATAATTATCATTTTTTTTAGTTTTATAATATGTACTTTTGCAATCTTAATTCAATCTAAATAAGACTTGCAAACAACGATACATTCTCTAAAAAAAGGTGAAAAGGCCATTATCAAAGATTTTGATATTGACATTGTTCCGTTGAAATTACTGGAAATGGGTTGTTTGCCGGGAAATATGGTTGAACTGCTTCAAATTGCTCCTTTTGGCGATCCTTTATACCTTAATATTAATGGTTCACACGTTGCTATCCGCGTGGAAACAGCCCGTGAGATTGAAGTTGAAATACTAAAAAACAACTTATAATGACCAATCAAAATATCAATGTCGCTTTAATCGGGAATCCTAATACGGGGAAAACTTCCGTTTTTAATCAGTTGACAGGCCTTAATCAACAAGTGGGAAACTACCCTGGAATTACGGTTGAAAAAAAGATTGGTTTTTGCAAATTACCCAATAATGTTAAAGCCAATATTCTGGATTTACCCGGAACGTACAGCCTGAATGCAAGTTCGATTGACGAAAATGTAGTCATTGAATTATTACTGAATAAAAACGATAAATTATATCCGAACGTAGCGCTTGTAGTTACTGACGTTGAAAATTTAAAACGAAATTTACTGCTTTTTACCCAAATAAAAGACCTTGAAATTCCAACAATATTAGTCATCAACATGGCCGATAGGATGAAATTTAAAGGAATCACATTAGACATTCCGTATCTTGAGAAACATTTAAAAACAAAAATTGCGCTCATTAGTTCCAGAAAAGGTTTTGGGATTGATGAATTGAAAAAATTGATTGTCAGTTACAAAACTATTTCCAGCGAACCGTGTTTGAATGCGTCCAGTATTGATCCTGAATATTTCGATACGCTTCGCAAAACATTCCCCAACCAACTGTTGTATAAATTATGGTTGGTAATCACGCAAGATGTAAACTTCCTGAATTTAGATCGAAATGAAATCCGAAGTTCGTTTACTAAATCCCACTCGGATTTAAAGCGTTTGCAACAAAAAGAAACCATAAAACGCTATCAATTCATCAATGATGTTTTGAAAGAAGGATTAAAAATAGACACCACTATTGCTAAAGATTTCCGTAGCAAACTGGATCGCGTTCTGACACATAAAGTATGGGGATATGTAATTTTCTTCCTGATTTTGTTTGTTATTTTCCAATCTATTTTCGAATGGTCAAAAATCCCGATGGATTTTATCGACACTACATTTGCTTCATTAAGCACTCTTGCTGCCGAAGAATTACCGGCAGGAGTTTTAACCAATTTAATTTCGCAAGGAATCATTCCCGGAATAGGAGGAATTTTGATATTTATTCCACAAATCGCCTTTCTGTTTATGTTTATTTCGATTCTTGAAGAAAGTGGTTACATGAGCCGAGTGGTTTTCCTGATGGATAAAATCATGCGGAAATTTGGTTTATCGGGCAAAAGTGTGGTGCCGCTTATTTCAGGTACCGCCTGTGCTATTCCTGCAATTATGGCCACCAGAAACATCGAAAACTGGAAAGAAAGATTGATCACCATTCTGGTAACACCATTTACAACCTGCTCTGCCAGATTGCCTGTTTATGCCATTATTATTGCACTGGTAATCCCGGATAATCGCATTTTTGGTTTTCTGAACATGCAAGGAATGACCTTGATGTTGTTGTACCTTTTGGGTTTTGGAATGGCTATTTTTTCAGCTTATATTTTGAATAAAATCCTTAAAATAAAAGGAAAAACATACTTCGTAGTAGAAATGCCTAATTATAAATTACCGCTTTTCAAGAACGTGGGAATCAATGTAATCGAAAAAACCAAAGCCTTTATTTTTGGCGCCGGTAAAATCATATTGGCTATTTCTATCGTTTTATGGTTTTTGGCTTCTTATGGATCAGGAGAGAAATTCAATAATGCAGAAAGAATTGTTACTGAAAACACCAAGCAAAATCCGCTGTCAGAAGCAGAGTTTGAAAATGCAGTCGCTTCACAAAAACTGGAGAATTCCTATATTGGATTAATGGGAAAAACCATTGAACCAGCGATTTCACCTCTAGGTTACGACTGGAAAATAGGAATTGCCATTATCAGTTCCTTTGCTGCCAGAGAAGTATTCGTAGGAACATTAGCTACAATTTACAGCGTAGGTGGCAGTGATAATGAAGTAACAATCAAAAATAAAATGGCTGCCGAAATCAATCCGGTAACTGGAGAAAAGATTTTCAACTTTGCCTCCGGAATATCGTTGCTGTTGTTTTATGCTTTTGCCATGCAATGTGCCAGTACACTTGCGGTTACAAAAAAAGAAACCAATTCATGGAAATGGCCTGCTGGACAATTGATCTTCATGTCCGGATTTGCTTATGTAGTGGCTTTAATTGCCTATCAAATTCTAAAATAAACGATTATGGATATTCAAGAAATAATTGCTTTTATTGCTTTGGGAATTGCCCTTGCTTTTTTGATCAAAAAATTCTTTTTCAAAAAGAGAAAATCAGATAAAAATTGCGGTAGTGGTGATGATTGTGGTTGTCATTAAAAATCCCATTTTTCTATTTTAAATTGAGCTACTTTAAAACACAACGGGTTAAGTTTTCCTTAAAAAGATAAAAAAAATCTTTCTATAATTTAAGAAAATCCCTTTTTTTGACTAAATTTACTATAGCAAAAAATGAGCTTTTAGACTCAAAATCAGTAATTTCCGTTTTTTAACTTTAAAAAACGGCTTGTGAATGGAACTTGAATCTAAGTTGACTTCTGAACATAATTTCAGCTTTACCCCTGCAAGCAATTGAAATTATAGAACTATTATGAATTGATAATCCACATCCGATTAGACAATCATAATTTTTAGTAAAAATTTGATGAATACGTTATACCTATTTTTCGCCCTACTTACAAAAAAACACTTAGAATATCGTGTTACTATTGAAAAAACACTACTAAAAAGACAATCTAAAAACTTTAGCCATTTGTTTTTTATTTGTCAATAAATTCAGGACTTTAATGAACAAAGAGAATAAGAGTGCTATTTAAGTACGTAACTCGAAATATTTTTAATTCCAATGAAAATATTTCCTGTTTTGGGATACATCAAATAGGAATATGTAGTGCCATTTTTAGATAGATTTCTTTTAATACCTTGAATAAAACTATCTTTTGATTTCATCATTATTCTTTTCACTGACTACTTTTTCTCAAAAAAACATATTAAGTAGTTCAATGAAAATTTCTTACAATTATTACGTTGCAATTGATTTCAACCCAAAAAATGAACCAATATCAACTAATCATGAAAAAGTTTGCCTCGATAGTGTTATTTATGCTAAACATCACGTTTCTTTTTGCGCAAAAAGAAATCTCGGGTTTTGTACTGGATAATGCTGGTGTTGCGATGTCAGGCGTTAACGTCACCGAAAAAGGAACAAACAACAGCGTTTCCACTGATATCAATGGAGCCTACAAGATTAATGTTAAGGAAGGAGCTATTTTGGTCTTTAGTTACTATGGTTTCTCTAAGCAAGAACACGACACAACCGATTCTATTCTAAATGTTATTATATCTGAAGGAAGCGGACAAAGTCTTAGCGAAGTTGTGGTTACCGGAACAAGAGCTGTGCCCAGAAGCAATACCACGACTGCGCTTCCTATTGATGTAGTATCATTTGAAGAACTGACTTCAACCGGACAGGCAACTTTTGACAAAGCATTACAGTACAAAATACCATCTTTTAACACGGTTCAAACTCCTGTAAATGATGCTACTTCATTACTTGACCCATACGAAATTAGAAATATGGGACCCAGCAGGACGTTAATCCTTATCAACGGAAAAAGAAAAAATTTAAGCTCCTTACTTTATGTTCAACCGTCTCCAGGACGTGGAGAAACAGGTGCCGATATTTCTGGAATACCAATAGATGCCATAGAAAGAGTGGAAATTCTTCGTGATGGCGCATCGGCTCAATATGGTTCTGATGCAATAGCTGGGGTAATCAATATTATTTTAAAAAAAAGAACCGATGATGGTTCCGTAACTGTAAGAACAGCTATTACGGCAGAAGGTGATGGCGAAATGCTAGGCGTGAGTTTGAACAATGGATCTACTGTAGGCGAAAAAGGTTTTGTAAATTATACGTTAGATTTTTCAAAAGTAAACTTGGCCAACAGACCTGGAAAAGTAGATGCTGATGGAGATTTTGCCAGTTTCGGCGGTACTATCTCTGGCATTAACACCTTAGCAGATGTTAAATCGTTTCTTGCAAAATATCCAGATGCCCAAAACATCAATGGATCTCCAGAAACTGCTGCTGCAAAATTTTTGGTAAACGGCGGATTTGTTTTATCAGATGAAACACAATTGTATTATAACGCTGCCTATGTGTATAAAAAAGCAAACTCTTTTGCCAATTATAGAACACCATACTGGGGCTATGGAGATGGTATTACTTTAAACAACCTTCCCTACTTGTTAGATTTCTTTGGAGACGGAACAGTTGCGTCTTATAAAGGGTATCACCCTACATTTACTGGAGATTTAAACGATTACAATGCTACCTTAGGCTTTAAATCAATAAAGAATGGATGGAATACTGATGCCAGCATAACTGTTGGAGGAAATACACAAGCCTATTCCATAGAAAACTCCCACAATAGATCAGATATTCAAGATATTAGTGGAGTCAATATATATCGAGAGAACAGCCCTATATTTTTCAAACCGGGAGGAGCTTCGTTTAACCATATTGTGGGCAACTTAGATATTTCTAAAGTATTATCAGATAAAATAAGTATTGGTTTTGGCTCTGAGGTCAGAACAGAAACTTTTGAAGTGATTGCAGGAGACAAAGCATCATGGGATGAATTTGGTGCAGACTCATTTTCCGGTAACAGACCCGAGGATTCAGGCAAATGGAATCGTTATAACTTAGGCGGATACTTCGATTTAGCGTATGATTTCACTAAAAATTTCTTAGTCAACGGTACGGTTCGTTATGAAAATTATAGCGATTTTGGGGGAGCAACGGTTTGGAAAGTAAGTTCCAGATATAAATTATCGAATGATAAAATTACGATAAGAGGATCCGTTTCCTCTGGATTCAGAGCACCAACATTACACCAAATTTACACTCAAAAATCACAATATTCATTTGTACCAAACCAAGGGGTTCGAGTTAGTGGAATTATAAACAATGTTTCCCCACAAGCACGCCAACTAGGCATTCCTCAATTAGACGCTGAAAAATCAACCAATATAACTGTAGGAATAGGAGCCAACCCTTTAAAAAACTTAAATTTCACTGTAGATTATTATAACATTAAAGTAAAAGACCGGATTATTTTGGGGGATGAAGTAGTAACTTCATTCGGAACCGTTGCCTGGTTTGAAAATTCATTCGATTCGAGAACTTCAGGCTTAGATGTAGTAATGAATTACAGCAGTATAGAATTAGGAACCGGAGAATTAGGATTCAATTTGTCAGGAAACGTAACTTTTGAAAATAAAAGAATTTCACCGGTTGCAAGTGATAATTTTGGAGCAAGATTTAACGCTTTAATGTTTACATCAAGACCCGAAACAAAATGGATTTTGGGAGCAAATTACAAAATTAGAAGATTTGACGTATCGCTTAACAACACGTATTTTGGAAAAACAACATTCAAACAAAACGGTTTAGATCCAAATTTAAGAACTGGGTTTACACCGAAAATAGTTACTGATTTAGGAATTAATTACGCTGCAACGGATAAATTAACCGTAGCCTTTAATGTGAACAATTTATTAAATGTATTACCCGAATGGAAATTTAAAGCTGAAAACGCAGCTGGAACCGCCATTTTAAATGATCCAACACAAGTAAAATCACAATTTAACCTGATTACATTCAATGGTCGTTATTCTCAAACGACATATGGAGGATATCACTTTAGTCAATTAGGAACCCTGTTTAGTTTGTCCTTAATCTATAAATTCTAATATCAAAATTATTTAAAAAATACGATAGAATCAATTATTTCAATCAAGACAGAACTTCTTTAAAAACAAAATAGATGATACGTAAAGAGCACATATTTTTTTGGATAGCAATTATTATTTTAATGGGAGGAAATCCAATGTCAGCCCAAGAAAATGCTGGTGAGAAGGAATATGCGTTAAAAGCAGATTTCCTTTATCGTTTTGTAGATTATGTTTATTGGAAAGGTTATTCTAAAAAACAAACTTTTAAGATCGCTATTCTGGAAGAAAGTCCAATTACTGCTTCACTGCAGAATATGGCTAAAAATAAAAAAATGGATATAAAGGAATATAAAAATTTGAAAGAGTTAGGTTTTTGTCATATTCTGTTTGTTCCTTACAATTGTACCATTCCAATTGAAACTATTCTCTCTAAATTTTCCGGTAAGCCAGTATTGATTGTAACAGAACAGAATGGTTACGGAAAAAAAGGGGCACATGTGAATTTTGTTACGGTCGAAAATAAATTAAAATTTGAAGTAAATCTAAAAGCAATAAATAAAGCCGGAATAGGAATCAGTTCATTCTTGTTGAAACATGCAATTATTGTGCAATAATAGTATCAAATTACAAATTTAGATCGTTCCATTTGTGTGTGAATTTGAATGGGAAAAGGAAGATGTAAGAGAAAAACAGTTTCGGGGCATTTTGTTTGCAAAGTATTATTTTTTAGTATCGAAAAAAAACAAATACATGATAAATCTACGTAACATATCCATTAAAAACAAGCTCGTGCTCATGCAGGTTTTCACCTCTGCGTTTGTATTAGGGCTTTGTATTACAGCTTTTGTATTGATAGACATTAAAGGGTTCAAAGACCGGAAAGCAATCAGTTCAGTTGCTATTGCGAAAGTGGTCGGCTTTAATAGTATTTCTGCCCTTGAGTTTTTGGATAATGCTGCGGCAAAAAAAACCCTATCAGAATTAACCGTACAAAACGACATTCAAAATGCAGCCATACTGGACAAAAAAGGAAATGTTTTTGCATCCTATACTAAGCCGGGCTCCGATTCTAAATACCGGTTCTCAGCTCCTGGAAAGGGCCAGAAAAATTTCTTGTTTACCAAGCAGCATCTTTTTGTGTACAGCCCAATCAAAAAAAATAATGAAACAATCGGATTAGTCTATATCCGCTTTGAGCTATCGCAATTGAATAAAATAAAAATGGATGTTTTGCGTCTGGGAATAGCATTACTGGTTGTCGGAATTGGGCTCGCTTTTTTAATTGCCATGATTATTAAAAAATATATTTCAAAACCCTTGTTGAACTTGGTAACAGTGATACAAAAGATAAAGGATACTGGCGATTACAAAATACGTATGGCAGTTGAAGGAAAGGATGAAATCAGTATCCTTGCATTGGGACTTAATGATATGCTGGATAATATCGAAAAAAGAGACCATGAAGTGGCACAATCTAAAGAACAATTGAATGAGCAAAACACACTTTTACAATCTGTTATAGAAAATATGGGCGATGGATTAATAGTTGCGGATGAAAACAGAAAATTCATCCTTTGGAATGCCGCCGGGGAAAGAATAATTGGAATGGGTTCCATGGATATTCCTCCAGAGAAATGGGCTCAAACCTACGGCTTCTTCTTGCCCGATACCAAAACAATTTTTAACACTAGTGAGCTTCCTTTAGCAAAAGCATTAAATGGTGAAGAAGTGGATAATATGGAAATATTTATCCAAAATTATAAAAAACCCGAAGGTCTTTTTGCTACTGTAACTGCCAGACCGTTAAAAAGTCCATCTGGTGAGATCACTGGAGGGGTTCTAGTTATTCACGACATCACGGAACTAAAAAATTCGGAAAACGAGATACGAAAACTAAATGAAGAACTGGAACAAAAAGTAACAGAACGCACCGCCCAATTAGCAGAAGCGATTGAAACCCTTCGTAAAAGCGAAGAAAAATACCGTGAAATAGTGGAGAATATAGGCGATGTGGTCCATACATCGGATTATAAAGGTTTTTTTACCTATATCAATCCTGCTTCTATAAAACTAACGGGTTACACGCCAGATGAACTTATAGGGAAACATTTTTCAGAACTTGTAGCTCCGGAATGGAAAGATCGTGTGGCTGAATTCTATTTGAATCAATTTAAAAATAAAATAGATGAATCCTTGTTTTCATTTCCTATCATTACCAAATCCGGAGAACAAAAATGGGTGGAGCAAACGGTCATGCAGTTACGAGAAGGGAATAGGATAACCGGGCATAAATCTATTCTGAGAGACGTTACGGAACGGAAAGAAGCCGAACAAAAATTAAAAGAAAGCGAAGGTCAATTGCAAACCATATTTAATGAGGCACCAGATGCCCTAATTGTAATAAATGATGAGGGAATCATTATTAGATGGAATCCACAAGCCGAAAAAATATTCGGATGGTCATTAGGGGAGGTCATAGGAAAACCGATGCGTGATTTAATCATTCCTGAGCAACATAGAGAAAATCATACTAAAGGTTTTCAAAATTTCCTTCTAACAGCTGAAGGTCCTATTATCAATAAAACAATAGAAATCACGGCTCTTAATAAAAAAAATATCGAATTTGAGATTGAGTTAACAGTCTCTCCAGCCACTATTTTAGGAAAGTATATCTTCATTGCTTTTATCAAAGACATATCGTTGACAAAAAAAATGGAAAATGAAAAAATAGAAGCCGATAAATTAGTGCGTCTTAACGAGCTAAAATTGAAATTAATTCTGGAAAATATTGGCGAAGGAATTATTGTAACTGACAGCCAGAAAAGAATCGTTTTGTCCAATCATATGGCGGAAGAAATTATAGGAATAAAACAAGATTCCGCGACTCCTACTACTCTGGATTGGTCAACTAAATATGATCTTTATTATCCTGACGAAGTAACCGTTTTTCCTGCCCAGAACCTTCCGTTAGAAAAAGCATTAAAAGGGGAATCAACAGATGACGTTGAGATAATAATTGAAGATACTGAAACTAAAACCAAAAAACGGGTTCTCATTAGCGGCAGGCCCATAATAGATGAAAACAACTATGTTATTGCCGCTGTTGCGAATATAAAAGACATTACCTCTTACAAAGAACTTGAAGTCGCTCTAGAAGAAAGTGAACAGAAATATCGAAAATTAATTGGATTTAAAAAGGGATAAAAAATAGAAATAGGGTACTGCCTGCTATTCAGCATATAAAAACCAACTACTTACAGATGTACTAACTTATTTTTATCTAAAAAACAAATTCTAAGGTCGCATAGAAATATCTTGGATCCGATGGGATAATCCCTGGACCAGGATAACCCGTCGCTCTTCTTGTGAAATAACTATTGTCTGTTAGATTATTTATTCCTGTTTCCAGTTTGAATTTATTCCATTTGTAGGACATGGATAAATCAACGACGTAATAGGATGGAATCTGCCCAAAAATCCCGTAAACGCCATCATTTACATTTGTGTGATTATTAGTCGCATCGGTAAATTGACTTGATAAATAGGTAAACTGCAAACTGGAAAGAAAGTTTTTATATCCTAATCCTGTTCCCGTTTTTATGTTGTAAAGCGGAACAAACTCTACTTTATTTCCTTCTACATTTGGGACATCTGATTTTAAGTACTCAGAATTCGTTAGAGCTAAGTTTGTGAATAATTTCCATACAAAACTTTCATTTTCTTCAAAAAATGTTCTTTGTACATTCCAGTCTATTAAAGCTTCAAAACCATAGGTTAGCGCCGTTCCGATGTTGGAGCGATATCGAACTATCGCTGGAATCGCTTTGGGGTATTCCCCTATTTTATCATCATACAACAATCCGTAAATACTGGCATCAAAAGTAATTTTATCGTCAATTCGTCCGCGAATACCGATATCGGATGTGTATCCTTTTTCATCGGTAATATTCTCGTCAATTAAATTACTTGGACTGACGGTTCGAATGTCATTAAAAGTAACCGAACGGTAATTTTGCGATAGATTTCCGTAAATTTCCGTGTTTTTAAATGGTTTGTAACTTAATCCTAAACCAAACAAGAAGAAATCGCGGTTAACCGTTTTGTCTTCAAATTTTGTTTCGTCCAATATCACCCCCGTTTGATTGGACACTATATTTCTATAATATCCTTTTGCCTGGGTTCTAATGTTTTCATAACGAAAACCTGGCGTAAGGGAAAAATTTGGCGTCAGTTTGAAGATATTTTCACCAAAAAAAGCCATATTCAAATTAGGAAAAGAAAAATCAGATTGACTTTTATAATTTGGAAATTCTGTGGTAGCTAAATCAAAATTGGCATCCGCACCCGAACTTCCCGGACCTTGGATACTCGAGTTTTTGGATTGGTAATACTTGGCTCCAATTAAAAAAGCACTGCTATTTTCTTTGATGGCATAGCGTTTTAAATACCGTGCCTCCGCACCCCAATTGACAAAATTTCCAATAAGCAAATCTCTTTGAGAACCTGGAACATCGTTGGTATTCACTCGGTTTTCTCTAAAACCAACGGCTTTTCTGCTGGCGTCTAACCCAAATAACTGTAATGAAAAATCGGCATTATGATCGAATTTATGTTTTAAACGTAAAGCAAATAAATTCCAATCGACGTCAAACCAATTTCGGGAACGATTGCTTTGCTTTGGATTATCCAAAAACATAACATCGGTTAAGCCGCCAGCCTGATGCGCCAAATAATTGAAATGCGTGTAATCGAAATGCAAAGACGTTTTGTCTGTAAATTGGTAATTCAGATTAGCAAAATAGTTCTTGGAATCAAACTCCGAATTCGGTCTAAAACCACTTCCTTGTTTATAATTGTAAAACGTATAATAACTAAACTTTCCAACGGTTCCGCTTAAACTCGTGAAACTCGTGAACAAATCAAATGAACCACCCGTTAATCGATTGGTAAACTCTATTTCTTTTTTGCTGGGACTTTTCAATTTGAAGTTGACCATGCCACCAAACTGCGTTCCGTATTGCAATGAAGCGGCTCCACGAACGATTTGAATTTCTTCTAATGCTTCAGTGGGAGTTGCATAATAACTTTCGGGATACCCCAAAACATCTGCACTAATATCATATCCGTTCTGACGGGTATTGAAATTAGCGGTTCGGTTCGGGTCTAAACCGCGTCCACCAATGCTTAGCTGTAAACCACCATCGTTACTTTCGTTAATGGTTAATCCCACCACTTGCGAATATACTTGGCGTGCATTATTGGTAGCCTTATTAACTGTCAGTTTATCGAGTGAAACCACTTCCGTTTTCTTCCCCGCATAAATGGCTGTTTCTTCAATATCCTTAAGTCTTCGCAAAGCAAATACTTTTTCTTTTTGCTTATTGACAACCACCTCAGAGAGCCCTACACTCATGGGCATTAAAATAATGGCGACTTCTTTTACATTAGCATCAACGGTTATCGTATTCTCCAAGAAAAAATAATTTTCCTTAAAAAAAACAACTTTATGCTTCCCGGTTTTTACGTTTTTAATTTCAAAAAAACCATCCTTATCCGTAGTGGTTTTTTGATAGGATTGATCCAAAAATACTTCTACTCCCCCTAATTTTTGATTCTCCTGATTTTTAACAGTTCCCGAAATTTTATATTGGGAAAAGGCATTTGTAAAAACCAATAAAAGAAGAATACAACTAAAGGCCTTTAATTTCATCGGTAAAAGGAAGGATCCAGGTTTTGTGTTTGAATGATTCATTTTCTTGTATAAGATTTATTTTTGAATTGATATAAGGTTGACTTAATCTTCCGTTGAGAGCGACATAACTTTCCACTCGAACTTCCGGATTATGAACCCCTGATTGTAAATAATAATTATGTAAAAAATGGGCATATTCCAGGATAAAGTCGGGCTGAAAGGCCATTTGCTTTTCTTGAAAAGTCGTTAAAAATTGGCTGTTATTTACCTGAAATGATTTTTTTGTTTTGGCATCGGTTACTATAAAATTAGTGTAACCTGCTTTTTCCATAAGCATGACGCGCCATGAAAAGCGATACCCTTCTTCGGTCCAGAATAATTCGCCAGGATAAAGCAAATAACGGAAAGGAAATCCTAATTGAAACAGCATAAAAGCAGCTAGAAATACAACCTTAGCTTTGTAAATTCCGTTATAGTTTTGGATTTTTGTTTTCCCATTTTCAAAACTTTCCATGCTGAATTTAAATACCTCTGACAATTTCTTAAAAAATAGTCTATGCAGGGAACTGTCGAAGAAAATTACGGAACTGACGATCATGATATAGGGAAACATCCCGATAGGAAACAAGATTCGGGTAAGAACATGGAAAATGACCACTAAAATGAATGCGAAAATTCGGGTTCCTTTATGCAATAATAGAAAAGGAATGAATAAATCATACAATGCACCAGTCCAGCTAAAGACATAATGCGCCCATGTTTTTTCTAAAATCGAACCGATTAAAGGCAAATCGTAATTTCCGGGAAGCCAAATCTTGAGAGGCATTGCTTCCAAAAGCCAATCGGAATTGAGTTTTGCCAACCCTGCGTAACAATAGACAATCCCTAACATTAGTTTCAAAACATCAATATTCCATTGTGGGATTTTTTGAAAGGCGAGGTTTTGATTTTTATGGGCATCAACCGAAAATGTGGCGTTCGCCGGCAAAAAAATCAATAAAAAACTGACTATCGAAATAAAATAATAATGATTGAGATAGGTGGTTTTATCGAGCAATTCGATGTACGTAAAACTTAGGAAAAATAAGATTATCGCAATTCTGTATTTGTAACCAATAGCGACAAAGAATGCGGCTAATCCACAAATAAAAAACAACAAATACGTATAATTTCCTAATGGTTTTACCCATTCGAATCCATAAAAAGTAAAATGAAATTTCGGGGTAATGTATAGCTTTTCAACCCAACCGTAACTAATAAATCGGATGATGCTCAATAGCATCATTAAACCAAACGCCAGCCTAAAAAAAGCTAGCGTTGAGGCCTCTGTATATTTATTTAAATAGTTTGTAGGTTTGAATTTCATGACTAATCACCATCATTATCCTGGTAATCAATTACGACGTTTAATGCCGGAATCATATCAATTTTAAAGTAAACGACATTCAACTGCAAAGCATCAAAAACGGTGAGCATTTTTGTGTTATCCGTTTGAACTTGTTGCGAAAAACTACTGTTTAAAGCGCTAATTTTGGCTGTAGCTTCTGTATATTGATTGTTAATCACAGTACTCAAACTTTGTCCGGAACGAACAACTTTTAAGTAATCTAAATAGGATTTTAAACCAGATCCTGTAGTTGCTGAATTAAAATGTTTCCCATTAAAAAAGTCTTTAGACGATTGAACAGCAACCTCTAAAAGCTCTTTTGAAATATTGTTTTTATAATAGGCTTCAACATCCGAAGGTCTCGGAGCTGTTGAAAATTTTCCCGCCGGAAAACCAACTTTTACCGAACGAATATAATATTCATAATATTGAACAAACAGGTTAACCGTTTTATTGGTAGAACTACTCACCCCTGTTCCACTGTTTGCCACATAAGTATTTCTGTAACCACTAGTCCAATCAGTAACAATTTGGTCTGAGAAAAACTTTATGCGAGTACTAACTGCCAAAAGGTAACTTTTATAATTAGCTGCATTAGTATGTGTAGTATAATGAGCAAGAATTGAAGGCGTATCGTTGCCAATTCCGTAAAGCAAATAATCTAATGCCGCAAAACCTTGTTCGTCATATTTTGTCAACAAATCCAACTGATTGTTTCCAGCCGTAATGTTAGCGTTAATTTCTGTGGAATTAATTGGAAAGGAATTATTGTAGTATCTAAACATTAACTCTTGGGCTTTCCCCGTTTCAAACATGGCCACTTTTTGGTAGGCTTTATAAGCTTCAAACCACGAAGTTCTAAGGCTTTCTAAATTAGCTTCAGTAGGTGTTGCCGAAAAGGCTGCAGTAGCGGTTGCCAAAGCATTTACTTTAGTTTGGTAGTTCTGAAAACCCGGAACGATAATATTATCTGCCCAATTTTCTAACATTTCTCCCCTATTGAAAGAATCTGTATCCGTGCTTGTGCTTTCACCGGAACAAGCAAAAAACAACACTGATAACCCTAAAAATAAAAATACTTTTTTCATGTTTTCAAATATTTGGCAAATTTACAAAAAAAAAGCAAGAGAACCGAAGTCCTCTTGCTTTATGAAAATATATTAGTTAACGGTTGCCGCTTGTACCACTGTAAATCCAAATTTAGTAGCTATTTGCAACGAAATAGTATCTAATTTTGCTCCTAAAGTATTAATATCCCAAAGTCCATTTGTTCCACTTGTCATCGATGTCAACATGGCATCAACTTCTGCTTTTGTAAAATAAGGATTGTTTGTTCCCGGTTTATTCGTATAACGCAATGACATAATAAAACCGTATGCTTCTGATAAAGCGTGGAAAGCTTTTGCCCCATTATCCGTTGTCAATTTTCCTTTACCTTCTTGAAGATAAAACACAGCTCTCACTGCGGGAATCATCGCTAATTTTGCTTTAATGATGTCAATCTGTTTATCACGAACGGCATAATCTCCTGCTGTAATTGCTGCTCTACCTCTACGGAAAGCCAAATTAATATCCGCTTTTAGCGTATTAAAATCAACGTCTGCGTTTACTTGATTGATATAACTACTCCAAAATTTAAGACCTTTATTATCTGCAATTGTTAAATCATCAGCACCATAAATGTAGCCATAAGCTTCATCCCAGTTATGTTCCATTTTAGTATAAGGCTTAGTACCATCTAAGACTTTGTTTGTATTATCTGCTCTATTGGTTCCTTCGTCGAGTTTGTTTACACTCAAGTAGTTATTCACCACTTGATCCATAAAACAAGCACCCATCATTCCTTTTAGCAATACTTGTTGTGGCTCAAGACCATTTGCGGCAAAAAGCCTTTTGCTTGTCCCATCTAAATAAACTCCGGCAACGCCTGCTGAAGCCGTAGCTCCCTGACTTGCATTTTTAGCATCTGTAAAAGTGGATTGAAATAAAACACGAACAGTTCCTTGCTCAACAGAAGTACCTCCACCAAGATACATTGAAAAATAATCTTTTGAAGCTGCCGTTTTATCAAACAATTGTTTACCTGAAGTGTTTAAATCCGCATTAGCAAACGGATTCCCGGTGTTTGAGTACATTGCTCTAAGCTTTGCATCATCAACGCCTGTTACAGCATTGTCTTTTATATAGGCACCCATTGCGTCCAACATCAATACTCTACTTTTTTGACCGGAAAAATCAACTGTAGAAGTACCGCTAATATTCACAAAAGCATAAGTTTCTGGAACTGAATAATTAAAAGTGGGTTCGGCTGGTGAGTCATCATTAGAACAAGATGTTGCCATTAACATTACTACAGGTAACGCTGCTAAAAGTACATTTTTGAATTTCATTCGGATTTTTATTTAGATTGAATTAAAATAATTTTCGAGTGCAAATATAAGAACCAGAATTAAAAAACAAAAGGTTTATTTAGATTATTTAAAAATAACTTTTTTTTAAATAAAAACAACAACTAAGGATTAGCGGGAAATCAACAGCAAGATCCTTAGATCATTATCTGTTTAACCATTTTATCACAACCCATTAAACAAATTTTCAGTGCGATAAAAAAGTCACATCCTTATAAAAACAACATTACTCGTTTCCGTTTCTTTTATACTTAATGATTCATAAAACTGAAAAGAGGTTTACCTCAAACAAATCCCAAAAGGATTAAATTAGTTTAACAAAAAGATTGCTGGCAATTTTATTGGATATGGTCAACTCCTTATTGTCTACTTTTATTTTCAAAGACAAATCGAAACTTTCCTTTCCAATGATTTCAATTTTAGAACCCAGTGCGATTCCTTGTTTGTCCAAATATTTTAGAAACTCTGATGAGGTGTCTTTAACGCCAACACATATTCCTGCTTGGTTTTCGTGCAATTCCGAAAGCAATTGTTTTTCGATTTTAACGATTTGACCATTTGCATCAGGAATAGGATCTCCATGAGGATCTTCGGTGGGATTCCCCAGAAAATCATCTAGTTTGTTGATGAGTTTTTCTGATTTGATGTGTTCCAATTGTTCCGCAATATCATGGACCTCATCCCAAGAAAAATCTAGCTTATCTACTAAAAAAACTTCCCAAAGACGGTGTTTTCTCACGATCATTTTTGCTGCTATTTTACCGTGTTCTGTCAAAGAAACGCCTTGGTATTTTTTATAATTAACCAAGTCTTTTTCGGCTAATTTCTTGAGCATATCCGTCACTGACGAAGCTTTGGTTTCCATTTTTTCGGCAATGGCATTCGTGCTTATTTCTGAATCTGAAATAATGGTAAGATGATATATGGTTTTAAGATAATTTTCTTCTGAAAATGTCATTGAATTTTAGATTAGTGATTTTGATTCCAAATGCCCTAGCCCCGATTACCTCACTTGATTTCTATTTTCATCGGAGTTCAGTGAACTTCGTTTGTAGTGGAAATCCTTTATTGAGGTTTTTACCGAAAAAAGATTGCACCGTCCCGATAACTATCGGGAAGCGGGACACGAGCGAAGCGAACTGACGAAGTAAATAGCTCCTGAAAAATTTATTTTTTTACAATAAGTAACGGAATAGAAATCTTGTGGCGTAATTTGTCAACCGTGGTTCCAAAGACTAAATCCTTGAATCCCGTATGACCGTGAGTCCCCATAACCAAAATATCAAATTCTCCTTTATTGATGATCTCCGGAATCACTTTATTAGGTTTTCCAAATCCTAATTGCGTTTCAACTTTAAATCCTTTTTCAGTGAGCATTACTTTGTATTCCTCTAATAATTTTTCGTCAATTAACGTTTCGTGATCGTCCGTATTTTCGCCATAAATCATAGCTCCAACGGTTTCTACCACGTGAATCAAAGTGTATTTTGCTTCTATTCCGCCTAATTCAAAAGCATTATTTAATGCCACCTCATCTGCACTGGAGAAATCGACGGAGACCGCAATATTCTTTCTAGTATAACTGCCAGATTTAGAAAATTGCAATTTTAAATTATGTGGCGAATGATTCTGAATATCTATTTTTGTTTTGGCAACAAAAGGATTAAATACAATATACAGCAACAAAATCAAGAA
This sequence comes from Flavobacterium glycogeni, assembly GCF_048286775.1. Lineage (NCBI taxonomy): Bacteria > Pseudomonadati > Bacteroidota > Flavobacteriia > Flavobacteriales > Flavobacteriaceae > Flavobacterium > Flavobacterium glycogeni. The sequence continues at coordinate 133,777 of NZ_JBLVPV010000009.1, read as the reverse complement.
ACCTATGGCTAAGGGAACTACCGTTAACCATAACAAAAGTGGATTTTCGGAAGTTTCAAGCCATCCTGTTATTTCATCAAAAACCAATTTAGCATTTAATGAAACAATAATTGTTGCAATAATCCAAGAAGCGATTTGGGTCACTTTACCAATATGGAATCCTTTCATTTTTGATTTATCACTTACAAAATGAATCAACGGAATAATGGCAAAACCCAATTGTAAACTCAAAATTACCTGACTCAATATCAGTAATTTTCCCGTAACGCTTTCGCCAAAAATTGAAATTACAATGACCGCCGGAATAATGGCTATAAGTCTCGTAATAATTCTTCGAATCCATGGTTGAATACGTAAATTCAGATACCCTTCCATAATAATTTGCCCGGCCAGTGTTCCGGTAATGGTAGAACTTTGCCCTGCGGCTATCAAAGCCACTGCAAACAATATAGGTGCCCATTTGCTCCCTAAAAGCGGTTCTAAAAACTTGTGCGCATCTTGAATCTCCGATACATTAAACATACCGCTTTTATAAAATGTGGCTGCTGCCAATATCAAAATGGCTGCATTTACAAGAAAGGCCAAGTTCAATGCAATAGTAGAATCAATAAAATTATATTTCAATGCTTCCTTAATCCCCGCCTTGCTTCTGTCAAATTTTCTGGTTTGCACCAAGGCAGAATGCAAGTATAAATTGTGTGGCATTACCGTTGCCCCAATAATTCCGATAGCGATATATAGCGCCGCATGACCGGGGAGCGAAGGAATTAAACCGTAAATCACCTTATCCATTTCCGGCTGTGCGAATATCATTTCAAAAATAAAGGAAAATCCAATGATTCCAACCAATACAATGATAAAAGCTTCCATTTTTCGAATGCCTTTATTGATTAAAAACAGTAATAAAAAGGTGTCTAAAACCGTAATCAAAACTCCTTCTATTAATGGAATATCAAACAATAAATTAATACCGATTGCCATCCCTAACACTTCGGCCAAATCACAGGCCGCGATAGCAATTTCAGCAAGAAAATAAAGAATATAATTAATGAATTTAGGGTAGGTTTCGCGTGAGGCTTGCGCCAAATCACGTTGGGTGACAATTCCAAGTCGGGCGCTCAAACTTTGCAACAACAAAGCCATAATATTACTCATCAATAAAACCCAAAGCAAGGCATAGCCAAACTGGCTTCCCCCTGCAATATCGGTTGCCCAATTTCCCGGATCCATATAACCCACGCTAATTAAGTAAGCTGGCCCGGAAAAAGCTAATATTTTTCTAAATACCGATGTTTTATTGTGAGCCGCTACTGATTCGTGAACTTCTTCTAAAGATTTAGCCATAATATTAAGTTATTGATACAAATGTAATTAAAAAATTTGTTTTGCAAAATATAATTTTTAGCTTTGCCTAAATTTAATTTAAGTATAGTGAAAAAATTATATGTGTTATTTGTTTTTCTGATGTTTAACTTCGGCTATGCCCAAGAAAAAAGTAGTCTTTCGGGATTCGTTTCATCAGAAAAAAAAGGGGTTTCGGATGCCCGTGTGTTTTTAATTGGAACAAAATACGCCACCCAAACGGATAGTTTAGGAAAGTATAGCATCGAAAATATTCCTCAGGGGAATTACAGAATTCAGATTACAGCAAGCGGTTTTCAAACTTTAAAAAAGAACACAACTGTCAAAATTAATGAAAACAACATTCTGGATTTTGAACTTTCAAATACCGAAAATCAACTCAACGAAGTAGTTGTTTCGGGAACATTAAAGGCGGTAAAAAGATTAGAAAGTGCCGTTCCAGTCGAAGTTTATTCTCCTGTGTTTTTCAAGAAAAACCCAACGGCCAGTATTTATGAAGCATTACAAAATGTAAATGGCGTAAGACCGCAACTTAATTGTGGCGTTTGCAATACGGGCGACATCCACATCAATGGATTGGAAGGCCCGTATACTTTGGTTCTAATAGACGGAATGCCCATCGTGAGCAGTTTATCCACGGTGTATGGATTATCCGGAATTCCAAACTCACTGGTGGAACGAATTGAAATCGTAAAAGGCCCTGCTTCCTCTTTATACGGTAGCGAAGCCGTTGGCGGTTTGATTAATATCATTACTAAAAATCCAACAAACGCTCCCCTATTCTCCGCTGATGTGTTTTCTACTTCTTGGTTGGAAACCAATGTCGACTTAGGAGTAAAACTCAATGTTGGCAAGAAAGCCACGGCACTTTTAGGTTTAAATTACTTCAAATACAATCAAAAAATAGACAACGATAACGACAATTTTACCGATGTCACTCTTTCTGACCGAATTTCCCTTTTTCAAAAATGGACTTTCAACAGAAAAGAAAATCGATTGTTCACCATTGCGGCGCGTGGGGTTTATGAAGACCGTTTTGGCGGCGATGTACGCTGGGAGAAAAAACACCGCGGCGGAGACGAAATCTATGGCGAAAGCATTTATACCAAACGAGCCGAACTTATAGGAAGTTACCAATTGCCTTTTCAGGAAAAACTGATGCTTTCCTTTTCTGGAAATGTACATTTTCAAGACAGTCGCTACGGCACAACAAGTTATATTGCCAATCAAAAAATTGGTTTCCTACAATTGACTTGGGACAAAAAAATAGGAAAAAATGATTTGCTTACCGGAATTGCCGCCCGTTACAATTATTACGATGACAATACGCCGGCAACTTCAAAACTGGGAAACAACAACCCGGAAAAAACCTGGCTGCCGGGGATTTTTGTTCAAGACGAAATTACGTTCACTGAAAAACACAAGCTGTTACTGGGAATGCGTTACGATTACAACTCTTTTCATGGAAGTATACTAACGCCAAGACTAGCCTATAAATGGAAACTGGACGATAATAATATTATTCGTTTGAATGCCGGAACGGGTTTTAGAGTAGTGAATTTATTTACCGAAGATCACGCTGCTTTGACCGGCGCTCGTGAAATTATAATCGCAAATAACCTGAAACCGGAACAATCCATAAATGCCAATTTGAATTATATCAAAAAAATAAATTTTAACAACGGCACCTTTATAGGAATAGAAACTTCCTTTTTCCATACCAGATTCAGTAATAAAATTGTTTCGGATTACGACACTGATCCAAACCAAATTATTTATGACAACATCAATGGCTATGCGATAAGCCAGGGAATCAGTACGAATATCGATTTCAATTTTCCGAATGGATTAAAAATCATCACCGGTGCTTCTTTGCTGGATAATAAAAACGTTGAAAATGGCCGAAAAGAAACGCCTTTTCTAACCGAAAAATTTACAGCAACCTGGAGCGTCTCGTATAAAATTCAATCTATCGATTTGAATGTAGATTACACCGGAAATGTGTACAGCCCAATGCAATTGCCTCTTTTAAGCGCCTTAGATCCTCGCGCTTCAGAATCGCCTTGGTACAGTTTGCAAAACATCCAATTCACGTATTCTGGTTTAAAAAACTTTGAATTTTATGCCGGAATTAAAAACTTGTTGAACTTTTTGCCTAAACAAAACAACCCATTTTTGATTGCAAGAACAAATGACCCTTTTGACAAAAATGTAACGTACGATACTAACGGACAAGTGTTGGTAACTCCTGAAAACCCTTATGGATTAACGTTTGACACGACTTATGTGTATGGACCCAACCAAGGAATTAGAAGTTTTTTCGGACTTCGCTATACGCTACGATAATGAAAAAAAACCTTGCTATATTGTTGTTTTTATGCTGTGCGATTCCGGCTGGATTTGCACAGCTACATTCGGTTTCATTGGAACAAATCGATAGTTTACAACGTATCGAAAAGAGAAAAACGATTGTTTTCATTCAAACCGATTGGTGCCAATTTTGCCATGCGATGAAAAACACCACTTTCAAAAACGAGGAAATCATAAAAGAGCTCAACACTATTTTCTATTTTGTTGATTTTAATGCCGAAGAAAAACGAACAGTTGTTTTCAACAAAACCATTTTTCAATTCAATCCTACTGGAAATAACTCCGGAACACATGAACTGGCCATCGCATTAGGGACGGTAAATAAGCAACTGAACTTTCCTGTTTTATGTGTTTTAAATAGTGAAAATGAGATTATTTTTCAGCACAGCGGGTACTTAAAACCAAAAGAATTTAAGCTGATTTTAGAGAAACTAAAAGAATAAAATTGTCTATTTTTGGGGAAATGTCAGATTCCCAAATGAGACACTACGATTATATTTTTACCGGTGCAGGATTATCGGCTTTGATGACCGTGTATAAAATGGTGCAATCCGGAAAATTTAAGAATACAAGTATTTTGTTATTGGATGAAAACAGTAAAAAAACCAACGATAGAACTTGGTGTTTCTGGAAAACAAACGATTCGGTTTGGGAACAATCCATTTCCAAGAAATGGGATTCGGCTTTGTTTGCCAATGAAAATTTTCGAAGGGATTTAGACTTGAAACCGTACCAATACAATATGGTGAAAGGGCTGGATTTTTACACTCAAGCATTTGATTTGCTTTCGAAACAAGAAAATATCACTTTCATCCATCAGAAAGTATTGGAAATTGAAGAATCCGAAACTATAATTCTGATACAAACCGAAAGCGAATCCTTTTCGTGCTCTAAATTGTTCAACAGCATTTACAACAAACAAAAAGCGGAAAGTCAAACGAAATATCCTTTGCTGCAGCAGCATTTTATGGGTTGGTTTATCAAAAGTGAACAAGCTGTATTTAATCCGGAGCAAGCTACTTTCATGGATTTTTCGGTGAAGCAAAAAGGAAATACCCGTTTTATGTATGTGTTGCCCAGATCAAAAACCGAAGCTTTACTGGAATACACGTTGTTTTCACACAACCATTTAAAGGCGGAGGAATACGAAAACGAAATCCATAAATACATCGGAAAACTTGGGATTACAACTTATGAAATCGCCGAAAAAGAGCAAGGCAGCATTCCTATGACGTGTTATCCTTTTTGGAAAGCGAATACTAAAAACGCAATCAATATTGGCACTTCCGGCGGTTGGACGAAAGCCAGTACGGGTTACACTTTCAAAAATTCCGATAAAAAATCAAGTGAATTGGTTGCCTTTCTGCAAAGGGAAACCGACTTTACAAAATTTCATAAAAAAACTAAATTCTGGTTTTACGATTTGCTTTTATTAGACATTTTAGACCGAAAAAATGAATTGGGTTCCCATATCTTTTCTTCGATGTTCAAAAAAGGAAATCCAAGCTTGATTTTCAAATTTTTGGATGAAGAAACTTCACTTAAGGAAGACATTCAAGTAATTTTAAAATGCCCAAAATCATTATTTATTAAAGCTATTTTTCATGTAGCTCTCAAAACAATGAAATAGCAATCAAACTATAACAAAACTTTATAATTCAACTCCTGTTCTTGAATGTAAACTTTGTAACTTTGCAACTTGAAATTAGTATTGATTTAAAATAAAAAGATATGTATCCAGAAGAAATGGTAAAACCAATGCAAGAGGAGTTAACATCTGCAGGTTTTCAAGATTTACATAGTGCTGAAGCAGTAGAAAACGCAATGAAATTAGAAGGAACAACGCTTGTAGTTGTAAATTCAGTTTGTGGTTGTGCTGCAAGAAACGCACGTCCGGGAGCAAAAATGAGTTTAGATGGCGCTAAGAAACCAGACCATTTAATCACGGTTTTTGCAGGAGTTGACAAAGAAGCAGTTGATGCAGCAAGACAACACATGTTCCCTTTTCCTCCATCATCGCCAAGTATGGCTTTGTTCAAAAACGGAGAATTAGTGCACATGTTAGAGCGTCACCACATTGAAGGTCGCCCGGCAGAACTGATTGCTGAAAACTTGAAAGACGCTTTCAACGAGTATTGTTAATTCAACAGATATTGTCAAAAAAACCACGTTCACTCGTGGTTTTTTTGTTTTCTATACTTTTGAAGCAACCCTTTTGATTAAATTGCATCTTAGATATAAATATCAACATATGAAATGGATTTTAAAGTTTTCAGTTATTTTATTGATGCTACAAAGTTTTCAAGGTTGTGATTCAGAAGAAAAAACAAATACGATCACTCCAAAACAACTTGAGCAAAAAAGACAAGAAATTGTAAATTATATAAACAGTTTCATGTGTTCAGAAACCATAGGGTGCAATTATATTGCTTTTGGCTCAAAACCTTGTGGGGGTCCAAGTTCTTTTTTAGTTTTTTCAAATAGTGTTAACTTGACTAAACTGCAAGAAATGGTAAAAAATTACAATGAAATGGAAAGACTTTACAACATTCAAACTGGTGCAATTTCAGATTGTTCAGTGCCTTCGCCTCCAAACGAAGTCAAATGTGTTAATGGAGTTTGTACTATTATAAATTAAAAAACAATTATACAATTACTTTAAAACCACGTTCATTCGTGGTTTTACGGTATTTATATCTTTCTAATCTAGTCTTTTCAACCTTTGCTTCTCTGGAACTTTGCACCTTTGCACCTTTTTCTCTACTTTTGCAAAAAATATATTTCTCAACTTAAACTGTTTATAGCATGCAACTGTATAACACATTAAGCGCAGAGGAAAGAGCCATCATGATTGATGATGCCGGAAAACAACGTCTTACGTTGTCTTTCTATGCTTATGCGCAAATCTCAAATCCAACACAATTTCGTAACGAATTATTTCTGGCGTGGAACTCTCTTGAAGTTCTGGGTCGAATTTATGTAGCCAGTGAGGGAATCAACGCCCAATTATCACTGCCTGCCGATAATTTCTACGCGTTCAAAGATTCTATCGAAGTCTATGATTTCATGAAAGGAATCCGTTTGAATATTGCCGTAGAACAAGACGATCACTCGTTTTTGAAACTCACCGTAAAAGTGCGTGATAAGATTGTGGCTGATGGTTTGGTTGATGAAACTTTTGATGTGACGAATATTGGAATTCATTTAAAAGCCAAGGAATTCAATGACCTTTTGGAAGATCCAAACACGATTGTGGTTGATATGCGAAATCATTACGAAAGTGAAATTGGACATTTTACCAAAGCTATAAAACCAGATGTTGATACTTTTCGTGAAAGTTTACCAATTATCGAAGAGCAACTTACTGAACACAAACAAGATAAAAAACTATTGATGTATTGCACCGGAGGAATTCGCTGCGAGAAAGCCAGTGCATATTTCAAACACAAAGGTTTTGAAAACGTATACCAACTTGAAGGTGGAATCATAGAATACACGCGTCAGGTAAAAGCTGAAGGTTTAGAAAGTAAATTCATCGGTAAAAACTTCGTATTTGATCACCGCTTGGGCGAAAGAATCACAGACGATATTGTTTCGCAATGCCATCAATGTGGCGCGCCTTGTGACGTCCATACCAATTGCGTGAACGAAGGCTGTCATTTACTTTTTATCCAATGTGATTCTTGCAAGGAAAAAATGGAAGGTTGCTGTTCTACTGAATGTGTGAGTGTCATTCACTTGCCGGAAGAAGAACAAAAAGCCATTCGAAGAGGGATTAAAAACGGAAATAAGATTTTCAAAAAAGGAAAATCAGAGGTGCTGACTTTCAAAAATCAGGAAGAAACGCATGGTATTTTTGTTGCAGAAAAACCATCCCGAAGCGTCGGGACTGCTATCAAAAAAGAACCAAAAATTAAGAAAATTTATATTGGAAAAGGAACACATTTTTTTCCAAAGCCAAGTATTGGCCAGTTTTTAATTGAAGAAAACGAAATCAAAATCGGTGATACGATTCTAATCAAAGGTTCCACAACCGGCGAACAAAAACTAGTAATCGAAGAAATGCTTGTTAACGATTTAGCACAAGAAAAAGCGATTTCCGGAGACACTTGTACTTTTAAACTGCCATTCAGAATTCGATTATCTGATAAATTATATAAAATTATAGGATAACACAAATAGCCTTTAAAAAACAGACACAGATTTCATTTTTACAATTTAATTATTCAATAAATCGTATAAAATTGTAGATTAGAAGACATTTAAACGTATCGTTATGCCACATTCCTTTAATAAATTATGGATTCATGCTATTTGGGCAACCAAAAATCGTCAGGAATTAATAGATTTATCAATAGAGAAACAAGTATATGACTACATCCGACAGGAGTTAATTGACTTTGGGTGTCCCGTTAGAATCATCAATGGAATGCCGGATCATGTTCACGCCTTGTTTTTATTAAATCCACAAAAATCAATTGCAGATGTAATAAAACAGATTAAAGGCAGTTCCTCACATTCTATAAATGGAGAGAATTTAATGCTTGAAAAATTTGCTTGGCAAACAGGTTATGCAGCTTATTCCGTTAGTGAATCTCAATTAGAAGCCGTTTTTAATTATATAAAAAATCAAAAGCAGCATCATTTAAAGAAAAATTCTCAAGATGAATATGACGAATTTATAAAATTGCATGGGTTAAACATAAAACCATAGCCAACCGTTTCAACGATTGGAGACATTCACAGGAAAACAATTTTAAAAAACAATGTATTGATTCCTTACGGCCATTACGTCACCCACGGTTGAAACCCTGGGCTATGCACAAAATGAGAGACAAACATAAAACCATAGCCAACCGTTTTAACGGTTGGAGACAATCATAAGAAAAATATAGAATGACATCGAATAACAAAATAGAACTTATGGCTCCCGCTGGGAACTTTGAGTCCTTACAAGCCGGATTAGATAATGGTGCGGATTCTATTTACTTTGGCGTAGAGCAATTGAACATGCGCGCCAGAGCCACCGTGAATTTCACCATGGACGATTTACCGGAAATAGCAAAACGCTGCGAAACTAAAAATGTCCGAAGTTATTTGACCTTGAACACCATAATTTACGACCACGATTTATCCGTCGTAAAAACCTTATTGAACAAAGCCAAAGAAGCGAATATCACCGCGGTTATTGCTTCTGACCAAGCGGTTATCGCTATGGCGAGAGGCATTGGGATGGAAGTCCATATTTCAACCCAATTGAATGTGACCAACATTGAAACCATAAAATTCTACAGTTTATTTGCAGACACGATGGTTTTAAGTCGGGAATTGAGTTTACGTCAAGTAAAAAGTATCACCGCTCAAATCGAAAAAGAACAAATTAAGGGCCCAAACGGCAACTTGGTAGAAATTGAAATTTTCGGTCATGGTGCTTTGTGTATGGCAGTTTCAGGAAAATGTTATTTGAGTTTACACTCCAATAATTCCTCCGCCAATCGCGGCGCCTGCAAACAAAATTGCCGCAAGAAATACACGGTAATTGATCAGGAAACAGGTTTTGAAATCGAAGTTGACAACGAATATTTAATGTCTCCAAAAGATTTATGCACCATAGATTTTCTGGACCAAGTCATTGATTCCGGTATTCAGGTCTTGAAAATTGAAGGCCGTGGCCGTGCTCCTGAATATGTTGCTACCGTTATCAAAACGTATCGGGAAGCCATTGAAAGTTATTATGAAGATTCGTTTTCTAAAGAAAAAGTAGCGGATTGGATGGAAGCGTTGAACACGGTTTATAATCGTGGTTTTTGGTCCGGTTATTATCTCGGACAAGAATTGGGCGAATGGAGTGATGTTTCCGGATCGATGGCTACACAGAAAAAAGTCTATGTGGGAAAAGGAACCCATTATTTCCCGAAAGCCAACATTGGTCAATTCAAAATTGAAGCTTACGACATTAAAATTGGAGATAAAATTCTGGTAACAGGACCAAGCACCGGAGCGCAAGAAATGATTATCGACGAAATGTTTGTCAATGATGTTACGGCTGGCAAAGCCACCAAAGGCGATGATTGCACTTTAAAATTACCGTTCAGAATCCGAATGTCGGACAAATTATATAAAATTGTGGAAGCCTAATGGTTATTGTTACTTTACAAAGAGACAAATGCATTGGCTGTAATTATTGCGTTGAAATGGCGCCGGTTCAATTTCAAATGTCCAAGAAAGACGGAAAGTCAGTTTTGATTCATTCGCAAAATGCCAAAGGTTTTTTTACTTTAAAATCACACGACCACACGATTGTTGAAAGTTGTGAATTGGCGGCAAAAGCATGTCCGGTTAAAATAATTTCGGTGAAAGAAACTTAAGTTTTTTATTAAAAACAGATTTAAATTCAACCCATTACAGCTGCAATTGTAATGGGTTTTTTTAGTATAAATTTATGATTTATTGGCGCAGATAGGCATTGTTCCATAAAATTAAAAAATACTATCTTTACACATTAAACGTTTTAAGAACTTAAGTTGTGCTCGTCGCAACACTACATATAAGATTATGGCATGTACAAGTTGTTCAACTTCTGATGGTGGTGCACCAAAGGGTTGTAAAAATAATGGGACTTGCGGCACCGATAGCTGCAATAAATTAACGGTTTTCGATTGGCTTTCTAATATGAGTTTACCTAATGGTGACGCCCCTTTTGACTGTGTTGAAGTACGTTTCAAAAATGGAAGAAAAGAATTTTACCGCAATACTGAAAAATTAACGTTAAGCATGGGCGACATCGTTGCTACCGTTGCTTCTCCGGGTCATGATATCGGAATTGTTACTTTGACAGGAGAATTGGTTAAAATTCAAATGAAGAAAAAAGGAGCGAATTACTTGGGTAATGAAATTCCAAAAATTTACAGAAAAGCATCCCAAAAAGACATTGATATTTGGTCCACCGCAAGAGATCGTGAAGAGCCGATGAAGGTTCGCGCACGGGAACTGGCGATTGCTCAAAAACTGGAAATGAAAATTTCGGATATTGAATTTCAAGGGGATGGATCAAAAGCTACGTTTTATTACACTGCAAATGACCGTATCGATTTTCGTGCATTGATTAAAGATTTTGCTAAAGAATTCAGCACTCGAATCGAGATGAAACAAGTAGGTTTCCGTCAGGAAGCAGCTCGTTTAGGCGGAATTGGTTCTTGCGGAAGAGAATTGTGTTGTTCTACTTGGTTGACGGATTTTAGAAGTGTAAACACCTCAGCGGCACGTTACCAACAACTGTCTTTAAATCCACAAAAACTGGCAGGACAATGCGGAAAATTAAAATGCTGCTTGAACTATGAACTGGATACCTACATGGATGCGTTGAAAGATTTTCCGGATTTCGAGACAAAATTGGTGACTGAAAAAGGAGATGCCATTTGCCAAAAACAAGATATTTTCAAAGGATTAATGTGGTTTGCGTATACCAATAATTTTGCTAATTGGCATGTGCTGAAAATTGAACAAGTCAAAGAAATTGTTGCCGAAAACAAACTAAAAAACAAAGTTTCTTCGTTAGAAGATTATGCTATCGAGATTGTTGCCGAGCCAGAGAAAAACTTCAATAATGCAATGGGTCAGGAAAGTTTGACTCGTTTCGACCAGCCAAAACCAAAGAAAAAACCAAATAAAAAACGCAAACCGGCCGGCGAAAATGCAATTGTAGCAAATAACAGCAAGCCCGCAAACAATAACAATAATAACCGTCAGAATTCAAATGACAAAAAGCCTGCGGAACCAAGAAAACCTATAATTATTACTAAAAATGTGGATAAAAAATAGCGCTTTACTTCTTTTAGTTGTGATTCTCTTTTCTTCATGTGATAAAAAAAGAGTTTTTGATGAATATAAATCTGTTGGTAGTGCGTGGCACAAAGACAGCATTGTAACGTTCAATTTACCGGAATTAGACTCAACAAAACGATACAATCTATTTGTGAATTTGAGAGCCAATAACAATTATCAATACAACAATCTGTTTTTAATTGTGGCATTGGAATTACCAAATGGTTTCACAAAAGTGGACACGCTTGAATACCAAATGGCAGATCCGGACGGAACATTATTAGGCGATGGATTTTCGGACATAAAAGAAAGCAAACTCTTTTATAAGGAAAATGTACGGTTCCGATCAAAATACAAAGTCTATATCAAACAAGCGGTTAGAGAAAACGGTAAAGTTCCCGGCGTAACGGCTTTAGATGGAATTACAGAGGTAGGTTTTAGAATAGAAAAAAAAGAATAAAATAGTATTATGGCTATCAAAAAAAATAACAATCAGACAAGAAATATTAATAAGGACATTACTTACTACAAAAAGAAATTTTGGAAAATCTTCTTTTATGGAATGGGTGCAGTCGGTTTATTTTTCTTATTTGCTTCATGGGGACTTTTCGGTTCGATGCCTTCTTTTGAAGATTTAGAAAATCCAGATTCAAACTTAGCCACCGAAATCATATCGGCTGACGGAGTGGTTTTGGGTAAATATTTCCAAAAAAACAGGTCTCAGTTAAAATACTCTGACTTACCAAAAAACTTGGTACAAGCATTAATCGCTACTGAAGATGCCCGTTTTTATGAGCATTCCGGTATTGACGGAAGAGGAACTTTGAGAGCTATTTCCAGTTTAGGAACAAGCGGTGGTGCAAGTACGTTGACACAGCAATTGGCAAAACAATTATTTCACGGAGAAGGGTCTAAATTTCTGCCTTTTAGAATTGTACAAAAAATAAAAGAATGGATTATCGCTATTCGATTAGAAAGACAATACACTAAAAATGAAATCATTGCCATGTATTGTAATGTATATGATTTTGGAAATAATTCTGTTGGAGTAAGTTCAGCGGCAAAAACCTATTTTTCTAAAGAACCAAAGGATTTAACCATCAGTGAATCGGCAATATTAGTGGGAATGTTTAAAAATTCTGGTTTATACAATCCTATCAGAAACCCACAAGGGGTAAAAAACCGTAGAAATGTGGTGCTTTTGCAAATGGAAAAAGGAAAAATCATTTCAAAAGAAGAGAAAGAAAGACTTCAAAGTTTACCGATCAAATTAAATTTCAAATTAGAAACACACAAAGACGGAACGGCTACGTATTTCAGAGAATACTTGCGTGACTACATGAAAAAATGGGCCGAGGAAAATAAAAAACCGGATGGTTCTGATTATGATATTTACAAAGACGGTCTAAAAATCTACACCACGATTGATTCCAGAATGCAATTGCATGCTGAAGAAGCGGTTACGGCGCACATGGCAAACCTTCAAGAAGAGTTTTTCAATCAATCTAAGGGTAATAAAAACGCTCCTTTTGTTAACATTTCTTCTGTTGAAACACAACGTATTCTGAATCAGGCAATGAAATCATCTAGCCGATGGGCTGTGATGAAATCAATGGATAAAAGCGATGAAGAAATTATAAAATCGTTCAGCGAAAAAACAGAAATGACCGTTTTTTCTTGGAAAGGAGAAAAAGACACCATCATGACGCCATTGGATTCTATTCGGTATTACAAACACTTCTTACAATCCGGATTGATGGCAATGGAACCGCAAACCGGTAATGTAAAAGCTTGGGTTGGCGGTATCAACTACAAATATTTTCAATACGATCACGTAGGACAAGGTGCAAGACAAGTAGGTTCTACTTTCAAACCATTTGTTTACGCCACTGCTATCGAACAGTTAAATATGTCTCCTTGTGATTCGATTATTGATGGTCCATTTGTCATTAGAAAAGGACGCCATCATGTTACCGAAGATTGGGAACCTAGAAATTCTGACAACAAATACCGCGGGATGGTTACCTTAAAAAGAGGTTTGGCCAATTCCATAAATACTATATCCGCAAAATTGATTGACAAAGTTGGTCCGGAAGCAGTAATCGATTTAACACATAAATTAGGCGTGAAATCCGAAATTGTAAACCAACCATCCATTGCGTTAGGAGCGGTTGAAATAACAGTTGAAGACATGGTTGCCGCGTACAGCACCTTTGCCAATCAAGGTGTTTATATGAAACCTCAATTTATATCGAAAATTGAAGACAAAAGTGGCGTTGTAATCTACGAACCAATACCAGAATCGCATGATGTCCTGAATAAAGACATTGCTTATGCAGTTATCAAATTACTGGAAGGTGTAACCGAAGGTGGCTCTGGAGACCGTTTGCGTACTACTGGTGGCGGTAACGGTGACAATCGCTGGACCGGTTATCCATATCAATTTAAAAACCCTATTGCAGGAAAAACAGGTACCACACAAAACCAGTCTGATGGTTGGTTTATGGGAATGGTTCCTAATCTTGTGACTGGAGTCTGGGTAGGTTGCGAAGACCGTTCGGCCCGTTTCAAAAGCATTACTTATGGTCAGGGAGCTACAGCCGCATTACCGGTTTGGGGTTATTTCATGAAACTGTGTTATGCTGATCCAGCCCTTAAAGTTTCTAAGGAAGGCTTTGAAAGACCTGCAAATCTTTCTATAAAAGTAGACTGTTACGTTCCTAAAAAGGTAATAGACACGACGGCCGTAGAACAAGATACCGAAGAATTTGAATTATAAAGTCATTGCGAGAAACGAAGCAATCGCATATCGAGAGCAACAAATAGGATTGCTTCGTTCCTCACAATGACAGGATGTCGCTTTTATCTGGGCTAGGGCATTCGTTCTCAAAATTAAATCCTGATGTTCTTAGTAATATAAACAGACTTGACTCTTCTTTAAATTAAAATTCGACAAATAGCAACTCATTTTTATGATTAACAAAAAAGTAAACAACGTTCAGGATGCCCTTCAAGGAATTGAAAATGGGATGACCATCATGCTTGGCGGTTTCGGATTATGTGGTATTCCGGAAAATTCCATCGCCGAATTAGTAAAAAAAGAAACTACGGATTTAACGTGTATTTCAAACAATGCAGGTGTAGATGATTTTGGTCTTGGATTGCTTTTGCAAAAGCGTCAAATCAAAAAAATGATTTCTTCTTATGTAGGAGAAAATGCTGAATTTGAACGCCAGATGCTTTCCGGAGAACTCGAAGTGGATCTTATCCCTCAAGGAACTTTAGCAGAACGTTGTCGTGCGGCACAAGCCGGAATTTCTGCTTTTTTCACACCAGCCGGTTATGGAACTGAAGTAGCCGAAGGTAAAGAAGCACGCGAATTCAACGGAAAAATGCACGTTATGGAACACGCTTTCAAAGCTGATTTTGCCATTGTAAAAGCATGGAAAGGTGACGAAGCCGGAAACTTAATTTTCAAAGGAACCGCAAGAAACTTCAATCCATGTATGGCTGGGGCGGCAAAAATCACCATCGCCGAAGTAGAAGAGTTATTACCTGCAGGAAGTTTAGATCCAAATGAAATTCATATTCCAGGAATACTTGTAAATAGAATTTTTCAAGGTGTGAAATATGAAAAAAGAATTGAACAAAGAACCGTGAGAAAAATTTTCTAATTATGGCTTTAGATAAAAATCAAATTGCAAAACGTATTGCAAAAGAATTAAAACACAACTATTACGTGAATCTCGGAATCGGAATTCCAACATTAGTGGCTAATTATATTCCAGAAGGAATTGACGTTGAATTTCAAAGCGAAAACGGTGTTCTGGGTATGGGTCCATTCCCTTTTGAAGGAGAAGAAGACGCTGACTTAATCAACGCAGGAAAACAAACCATAACTACTTTGCCCGGAGCAAGTTTCTTCGACTCAGCATTCAGTTTTGGAATGATTCGTGGACAACATGTTGACTTAACGATCCTTGGCGCGATGGAAGTTGCCGAAAACGGTGATATTGCCAACTGGAAAATCCCCGGAAAAATGGTTAAAGGAATGGGTGGCGCAATGGATTTAGTGGCTTCTGCCGAGAATATTATTGTAGCCATGATGCACGTTAACAAAGCCGGTGAATCAAAAATTCTAAAAAGATGTACACTTCCGCTTACTGGCGTGGGTTGCGTTAAAAAAGTGGTAACTGAATTGGCCGTTTTGGAAATAACACCAAAAGGTTTCAAACTATTGGAACGCGCACCGGGTGTAACCGTAGAACATATCATCGCTTCCACTGAAGCAGATTTAATTATTGAAGGTGAAATTCCGGAAATGATTATTGATTAATAAAAATTACGAAATATACAAAGCCCGCAATTTCAATGAAATTGCGGGCTTTTATTTGCGGTTTAATTTCTAAAAATTGTATTTCCCTCCAAGATAAATACTTCTTCCGCCAGCATTGATTCCAGAAGCAAAAGTCCTGTATTGCGTATCTAAAATATTTTCAACACCGGAGAAAACAGTGAACTGTTCCGTTAAAGATAATGATCCTTTCAAATTATAGGTTTCCCAAGAAGGCATCCCATTTTTTGGAGCATATTGCAAATTATCTTCTCCACTGGGGGAGTAATTGCTCAACTCTTTTTTTCCGTTATACAACATATACAAATCCAGGTTTACTCGTTTACTTTCATATTTAAAACCTGTTTTCCCGTAAAATGGAGCGATATGGTCTAAAGGAAAATTTCCCGCCGCATTTTGGACTCTACCGTGAGTAAAGTTGAAAGTGCCATAAAACAAGAATGATTTTGTGATATAGCTTCTTAAGGTCGAAGAAATTCCGGCAATATTTCCTTTTCCTTGATTTTGATTGGCATAAATAAGGCTATTTTTTCCTTCATAAACAATCGAAGATTGGCCGTTTAACGTGAAAGCACCCGTTACTATTGCATCATACAGTCTTGTGTAATAAAAAACATTTTCAAACTGAAAACGCTTTCCTTCCCAAAAAGTAATACTCAAATCAGCCGTTACTGACTTCTCAGGCTTCAAATCTTTGTTTGGCACAATTAAAGTTCCTGCTGCCGATTCGAATATTTTTGCTAAATCATCAATGTTTGGAACTCGAAATGCAGAAGCTAAATTAAAACCTATTTTTGTGTTTTCACTGGCATTATTTACAATTCCAACGGCACCGCTATAGGTGAAGTTTTTTTGTGAAACGTTAGCATAAGGTAAATTCAGAAAATTGGTTGAAATTTCGCTGTTCAAAGTGGCGTAACCCGCTCTGGCACTTGCATTGTACGAGGCCGTTTTGTTAATGTTATTGCTGTAGGAAGCAAAACCTTCGGCTCTAAAAGTATTGTTTTTTCCATCCGGATAACGCGAATCAGTGATGCCTTCAGCATTAGTTAAAATGTTTCTTTTAATTCCCGAAGATTTCAAATTATCATAATATACATCGGCACCATAAATAAAATCACCGTTTCCTATTTTTGTTTTAAAATCAGAATTGATGGCAAATATCGAAACTTTTTCGACCCTTGAACTTTGGGTTGGATTACCAAAATTACGGGTAATTCTACTTTCTTCGATGTTTTGATAACTGGCAACCAAATTCATATCACTGTTCAAGAATGCCTTCTTTTTGTCTAATTTATAAGCAGAAAGTAATCTTTTTTGTGGGCCATAATTCCAAACTGCAGATTTAAATTTTCCGTTTGAACCCAAATCAGTTAGCCTGTCATATCTCGGAATGTCTGATGTGGTAGAATATTGTAAATTTAAACTATGTCGCGTGCTGTTATTTTGCTGAAAAACAATTTTTTGCATAAAATCATATTGTTTGTATCCAGAAAATTTTTGCACATATTTGTCGTCATTGGCAACTTTAGTGTCAACACCATCATTGGTTACCACATAAAAAGGTCTTTCTCCAAAAAAATCATTGGAACCATTTTTATGTTTTCCCATTTTTAAATCCCCATAATCATTATAGGAGAATGAAGTTAAGGAACCCCATTTTTGACCCGCAAAGTTGAAATCTAAATGACCTGATTTTCCTTGGTTTGCAGAGTTATAACTCGTTAAAGCAGTTCCGCTAAACTTTTTATTTTCCGTATCGGAAAGCAATTTTGCATTTTTAGTTTGTAAATAAATGGCTCCGCCAAGCGCATCACTTCCGTGAATAGTAGACGATGGTCCAAAAAGCACATCTACATTCTCGATCATATTTTTATCAACAGTAACTATGTTTTGCAAATGTCCAGCTCTGTAAATTAAGTTATTCATTCGGATTCCATCAACGAGTAATAAAATTCTACTGGATTCAAAACCCCTAATAACAGGACTTCCGCCACCCTGCTGTGATTTTTGAACTGCTAAAGTCCCCGAATTCCCTAACACATCGGCACTGGACTGGAAATTATTAAACTCGATTTCTTTTTTAGAAATACTTTCAATTTGTTGGGTAATTTTTCTTTTTGGTTTTGCAAATCGTTGTGTACTTACAACCACTTCATCTAATCCTATTGAGTTTATGGTGTCTTTTTTGGTTTGGGAAAACCCCGCCAAAGAGCAAATACAAACCATTACGGTTATTGTTTTTTTCATGTTTGTGTAATTAATTTTGTTTAAAATAAATGCTTCAAAAAAAAACAATTTTAACATGGAGGATCAAACAGTGAATCGATAAATGATCTGGTTTTTAAATTAAATTGGGTATTATGATTTTCAATTGTATTACTTTTAAAATCGATTTTAAAACCAAAATTTATGTTGTGTTTTTGTACAAGGTGTTTAGAGATAAAGGTGCGTTTTTTCGCTGAATGGTTTGTTTTATGTTTATTGAAAATTTGAGAAATCACTAAACGAAATTCATTCTCCAAATCATCTTTTACCACTTTTGCGATAACTTCCGAACGAAATTTTTGAAACGAAATCACATCATAATAAGCATTATTGTGTTTTATTTCTTTTTTATTCGAAAAGGCTCGCCATTCTTCCCAAGAGAAGGTTATTGTTTGGCTGAATTTGATTTTTTGAATTTGATTTTCGTGCCTTATTTTTTGAATTTGACTGAATAAATCACCTGAATAGGCCAAAAAAACGCCAGTACTATATAATGAAATGACTACGAGAATAACTAGTATTTTATTTTTTGGGAACATTTATATTTGTGATTTCAAGATAAAAATTAAACCTGTTTGCTGTTTCATATAATAAACTAAAAAAGTTTCTTAAAAAGAACATCATCATAAATAATTATGATGATGTTTTTTTGACTTACAAAACTATATTATTTCACGATACGTTTTGTACAAAATGTATCATCTTGGTTGTTTTGTCAGCAATAAACACCTACTAGCTAAATAGCCTCTCGTTTTACTTTCCATTGAAAGGGACTTTTACAATAACGGTTTCCCCTTTTCCCTTTATATTAGTCATACTTTGTATAGTCCATAAATCAAGAAGATTGTCGCCATCAATAATACTACCGCTATAATCTCCCCATGACACTCCATCAGTGGCACCTTTGCCTTCACCTGAACTTACAATTTTTCTTATGGTCCCCAAACGGTCTTTTGCCATTCTAAATGCAAATCGTGGACTAATAAACGAATTATTATTTACTTCCTGAAAACCAACCAAAACATCATTTTTTTTATTTACGGCAATCGTTGTCTGAATATAATTGGTGGTATCGCTTTTAATCAATCCTGTCTGTACTATATCTCCTGTAACAGCATTTATTTGATGCCACTGCACCGCTGAACGTCCTTCGCAATTTACAGCTTGTGAAAACCAAATACTTCCATTTTGATACACCAGGTTTTTGGGATTGCGATCACCGCTGGAAACTTTTTGTTCTGTGCCCTTTTGTGGAGATTGCGGAGGGTAATCGATGTATTTTAAACCGTGCGGTTTTTGGGATACAACCAGACAATAGGGTTGCCCATTTGCATCTTCTGATACTTTTCGGATTACAAATTGATCGTTTTCGATATCAAAAAAATACAAATCATCAATGGCATCCTGCACAAAAACGGGATGTCCTAAACTTCCTTTAAAATGATAAATAGTAGCCGGTTTACCCGCTTTGGCATCAGCCATACGCAAAACAAAGGTATTTTCTTCTCCTCCGGGATAAGAATAACCGATCCATTTTTTACTATACCCAATACCGCCACCATCAACTTCCTCCGTTCTTGAAACGGGATAAATATTCCACGCACCTGTTGGATTACTGGTTTCCGAAACGGAAATATTTACCGGTTTTGTCTTTGCTGCATCGTAATACCACCATAAATCAAAAACAAATACCTTGTTGTGGATATCAAAAAACATTTTGGGATCTATCCCATTATTAAAACATTTTTGAGAAACGCCTTGAACAAATTTGCCTTTTTTATCATAAATCATCAGTCCGCTGTTAGTTCCTTCCAGCACATAATCGCCCCCTACAGCGATTTGCGGATCTATCTGCCTGTTGCCATCCATGGAGCCATTAAAAACCTGATAGCCATTTACCACTTGTGGGTTCCCTCCTTGTTTGCGTTCAGGACATTGATTGCCGTTGTTGAAATCTACCTTGTGTATTGGGTTCACCCTTTCGGTTTTTGAAGGACGTATTGTATCGATACTAATTTGAGCATTAACCTGTACAAATAGCATTAATAATAAATACGTTAAGCATGAGTTTTTCATTATATTTTACATTTTTTAGTTATTAGAGTTGTTCCAGAATTCTGGCCCCACCTTTTTTTCAGATGCCGTTAATCTATCTGATTGCTTTTTGCTATAAACCTGCAAAAACCATTGAATAATTTGCAGAAAACTGGGAGTTTTAAAAAAGCCGTAAATTTCTTTACGGCTTTAATCTACCCATTGAATTTTTTATTCCGCTATAACCTTGCGAGTTATAACATTGTTATCTACAATAACTTTTACAATGTAGATTCCGGTATTGTATACAGGAATTGTATTCAAGCCTTTAAAAATTTCTTTTGTTTCAACTTGATGTCCCATTATATCATAAATGAATACTTTACCATCATTTTGTTCGCCGCCAAGGTCTATTTTTATTTCGTTACGATACGAATAAATAGAAACATCAACCGCTTTGTTGTTGTCTATTGAGGCAACACTCAGTACAACTGGATTGATACTTATGTTTACAGTATAGTCTTCGACTTCGCCATTCGTGAAGGCTTCACATGGGCCTGTTAAAGCAGTACTGTATTTTTGCATCACTCTCATTCGGGTTTGTCCGGTTAGGGCTGTCGTCAAAACGGTGAACGAACCGGTTTTTGTTGTTTTACCATTCACATTAATTACAAGTTCTCCAACATCTGTAAATACGCCATTGTGATTGTAGTCAATATACACTCTCCAATATTCGGTACGTGTTGTTCCTTTTGGTGCAAGTAAGTACGTTGTGGAAGCCCCTGAGGTTAACGGAATTACAGTAGACGTATAATTGCTGTATGTAGAACCTACAGAAGTTTTAGTTGTAGCTCCTATTGTTACCGTTTTGATGTAATCGTTAGTGAAGCTTGTACTCTGCGAAGCGCAATACGTTAGAGGCGCCGTTACTGTTATGTAAGCGGTTTTTGTCATGGTATTGTTTCCAGCCGAGTTGGTTGCCGTAAGTGCAACTGCGTATGTTCCAGCTGTATTGTAAGTAACTGTTGGGTTCTGAGCCGTACTGGTTGACGGTGTTCCTCCAGTAAATGTCCAACTCCAAGAAGTAGGCGTATTGGTTGTTAAATCAGTGAATGTAACTGCCTGTCCAGTAGTAATAGCCGTTGCACTGCCATTAAAATCTGCAACCGGAGGCAGATCGCCAGCCAGCTTCATTTTTATTTCGCCCACAGCAGTCCATGGATTTCCATTCACTTCAGACAAGGCTCTAAGGCGGATATAACGAACGCTAACCGCTGTAAAGTTCAACGATTTTTCCACTGCGTCGTTAGCCCATGTGCCAGAATTTGTTAAATTCCAATTTGTGCCATCAGTACTTACATAAAACTCATAATTTGCAATACGACCGTTTGCACCGTTTTGTCTTGGAACATAATTAAAACCGTTCACATTGTAGTTCGTCCCCATATCAATTTGAATTTCATGTGGAGGCGACGGATTTGTAGAAGACCAGTTTGTGCCCCAAAAAGTGCTGTTACTGCCATCAAAAGCATTCGTAGCAGGGGTAGTTTCACTGGATATTTCCTCGCTGTCTACATATTTTAAAGACCAACCTGTTTGAGGAACAAAAGTGCTTACATTAATGTATGAGTTTTTAGTTACGATATCTGTTCCGGAGGCACTAGTAACAGAAAGTGTTACTGGATATATGCCTTCAGTGCTGTACGTGACTGTTGGGTTTTGTGCGGTACTCGTTGAAGGCGTACCGCCTGGGAATGACCAAGACCAAGATGTTGGGTTGCCAGCCGATTTGTCTGTAAAATTTATGGATCCGTTTGGCATTATCAGCGTTTTATTGGCCGTGAAAGCCGAAATTAAACTCGTTGATCCGTTAATGCCGATTTCGGAAGCTTTACACCAATTTGTTCCTGTTTGTTGTGATAACGCTTTGAATTTAAAGTAACGGGCTGTAACCGGTTGCGAAAGCGTCACTATTTTCTCGCCTGAAGTTGCAGCATAATTTCCAGTTGCAACTGCGGTTCCCCAATTTGTTCCGTCTGTACTTACATACCATTCATATCCTTTCACATCCCCATTGCTGTTTGTGAGTTGTCCTTGATATTTGAACGATTCGATAGCAATTGTAGCCCCCATATCAATTCTAATTTCATGAGGATAAGGCGGATTTGTTGATGACCAGTTAGTTCCCCAAATCGTATTGTAGTCGCCATCAATTGCATTAGTGGCTGGTGTGCTTTCAGATGCTGTTTCCTGGCTATCATAATACGTTACAGTCCATCCCGTTTTTGCAATAGCACCTACGGTACGTACACGCACGAAATCAGTATAAGTACGAGAGTTGGTACCATTGGCATCAGTCACCGTTAAAGACACACTTTTGTCACCGCCAGCAGCATAAGTGACAACTGGTTTTTCAATTGTTGAAGTGCTTGGTGTTCCTCCAGGGAAACTCCAAGAATAGGTCGCATTAGCCAAGCAAACTGACATATCGACAAATTGAACGGGTTTTCCAATTTCAACTACGAAAGAAGGAGTTGAAGGATGGGCCACTGGTGCAGATGCGGAATATAAATCACTTTCCCAAATACCGGTTTCTCCGGCAATGCGTAGTTTCGCTTTTGCATAATTGATTTTGATCCAACCCACATGAGTGGCTACCGGCAAATTAGTGCTGAATGCAGTCCAATCAGACAATGAATTGTCGCGATAATAAATACCGGCATCAGTACCAATATAAACACCGCCAGCTGTTCCCATTTGGCTAACTATGCAATTTACAGCATACGAAGGAAGAACCGTTCCGGAATAATTGGTCCAAGTAACACCACCATCAGTTGATTTACCAACTTTTACGGTGCTTTGTTTTTGACCAAAAGTGACCCAAAGCACCGATGGATTGGAGCCATCAACTGCAATATGACTAATCGTTTTACCGGCACTGATGGAACTCGGCGAAACATCTGCCCAAGTAACTCCACCATCAACGGTTTTATTTATGGTATTT
Organism: Flavobacterium glycogeni; assembly: GCF_048286775.1. Taxonomy (NCBI): domain Bacteria; kingdom Pseudomonadati; phylum Bacteroidota; class Flavobacteriia; order Flavobacteriales; family Flavobacteriaceae; genus Flavobacterium; species Flavobacterium glycogeni. The sequence goes on along the minus strand of NZ_JBLVPV010000009.1, from coordinate 110,561 downwards.
CCTGTACGGGCATAAATAATTTTATTGTTGGTAAGTGCCACAATATAGTCATCCACATTCGTTTGAAATGTTTTGCCTTGCTCAAAGCCCGAAGCATTGGTTGTACTCACATATACCTTACTGCCATTTGTACCGTATACCTGTTCATAGTAATCTGGGTCGTTCATATCGTTTTTGCCCTTATAAATTTGAGCAATTGAAATACTCGCGGGTGCAGTCATTCGGTTTGTTGAACGTGTAAATCTTGCATTCCCCCAAGGATGGGCATAGATATAGCGGTCATCTCCTTTGTTTACGAAAGCTTCGCCTGCATCGGCACCACTTAGAGGATACCAACCGGTATAAATAGAATCGTCGCGTAGCGTTGATGGCCCGTGATACATACCAATGGCCATAATGTCGCTTTTCCAACCTTGGTCAAATCCCCAAATGCATTGCGATTGTATTCCGTTATCAACAGTGTGGTCGTAGGTTGCGCCATTGTCAGTAGATTTGAAAATACCACCGTCACCGGCAGAATAGATTGCAGTCCCTTTAATCACAATACCGTGTACATCAGAGTGAGGACCGTATTTTGCATTATTGTTCGGACTTACTGTCCAGGAAGTACCACCATTTGTGGAAACGAACATATTATAAGCTCCCGTAGCCATAAGATTGGGATCCGTATCCGAAATTCCAAATGCCTGATTCCAACCTCCTTGCCAGAAACTATCGGTAAGATCAGCCGTTATATTCATTCTGGAAAACGATACGCCTCCATCAGTAGACTTATAGATATCATATGTTTTACTGGTTGCTGTTGATGTTTGTTTGCATATCAAATGCACCCATACATTGTTTGGCGCAGCCGGGGTAACAGCCAAAAGAGCAAGATCTGTGGTGTAACCGCTAATCGATGTCGGATATCCGTTAGTGATTGATGCCCAGGTCGTACCAAAGTCTGTCGAACGACGAACTTCCCACCAGGATCCGTTTTTAACAGTCGCCAAAACTACATTTGGGGTACTCGGCAATGCCCTAAGATCGCGTATCTCATTGCCAAATGTAACGTTAGTCCAACTCGCTCCGCCATCGATAGTTTTGTAAAGACTATTGCTGATTCCGAACAATACTGTATTTGGGTCATCGGTTTTTACTTCCATGGTCCAAATTTCATTCCCTCCTGGGTAAGCAGCCGTATTGTTGTACGAAGTCATTGTCCATGTGGCACCTCCATCGGTTGATTTCAGGACTCCTTGAGAACTTGCCGCATAAACAATTAAAGGATTTGACTTGCTATAAACCACCGCGCCAAAATGACGGGCCAACAGGTTCGTTCCAACTTGTGTCCAGGTTACACAATTGTCTGTAGTACGCCATAAGGTACCGCCGTCAATAAAAGCGGCAATCATCTGGTTACTATTCGATGGGTTGATAGCAAGCATATTGCATGTCCCCTGTGTATAACAACCCGCGCCCCAGTTAGGGACCATGTCGGGTGTTACATTGATACGTGACCAATTTGCGGTGACACTCTGTGTTCTATTTGTATTACTCTTTTTCTTTAAATCGTTGGCATTTTTATTTTGCTTCCCGACATTCCCTTCACTATCATAATTACTTCTTACGATATGTCTTGTCCAAAACTCGTAAGCGCGGGTTTCTTTACTCTTCACAAAACTATTGGTAAGGAAATAAGTATCGTATGCTTTCTTAACCTTGAATAGGTTTGTTTCCGGAGCATTCATTAGTTTATACCAATCGGCATTGGCATGCATACTTTTTAGGTTTTTACCCTCAAAACCTTCTCCCTCCGAATCCTGCGACCAAGATTTACCAGACAGGAGAAGTAAAATAACACATAAGATTGTAAATTTTTTTTTCATAATTTAAAATTTTTAAGTATTCATTAATTTCAAATATTTATTTTTTAACATCATGTTTTGACAATAATTTTTTTTCAAATTATCCTATTTCTGGAAGTATACTTCCTTTTCATTTGTGATTTCCAATATAAAAATCAAACCTATTTGGCTTTTCAGCTCATTGATAAAAAACTAAACTCACTTGAACTTAAAAAAGACCCCATCATAAATATGATGGTGTCTTTTCAACCAACCAAGACAATATTATTCCACAAGGAGTTTTGTACTAAAAGCATCATTTTGGTTGACAATTTTCAAACTGTATACCCCAGTGGACAAGTTAAGTAACATCTCGTTCACACCTTCTTTTAATGTAGCATTTATCATTAATCTTCCTAGACTATCGTATACAAACACTGTCGAATTTTTCCATTCTGCCGGTACCGATATTTTTAGGGGAGTATTACTTTTTAAAGGATTTGGATATACGACCGGCATTCCGTTAGTTTTAATTTGATTTTGTTTTACCGAAAGTGTTGCATTTTGTCTTAAAGCTGAAGCATTTTGACTCAATGTCATCTGTCCCAGAGAAGTCAAAGTAAGTCCTGTTGAAAATGTTATTGCGGCACTCGTTCCGGTTCCGGTTCTGGAATCGCCGGTATCCAAAGCCGTTCCCCAAGTTGCACCAAAATCATTAACATTCCTTTTATATAATTTATACGTGCTTGCTACGGATGACGAAGTATTCAACGCATTATCAGTAAATTTTAATGCTGATAATTTGGTAAATAGTTGGTTGACACCATAATTATCTACAGCCCAATAGGTATTGAAATTTAACAAAGCATCCGGTAATGCGTCTGGGTTGACAGTCGATTTAGAAACCCAAACATCCCCATTAGGTACTTTGGGATTTGCGAACGTCATGGACAATCCTGTTGTAGAAAAGTTTTTCACTCCGCTAGTCGTAACGCTGATTTTCTCACTCACCCCACCAAATACTGGAGCGGTAGAACTATCATGGCTAAAGGTGGATCCTCTATACGATAAATAACCACTTCCTGCCTTGTTCATCGATATTGAGCCTAAGTCTTCATTAAACTGATAATACGCCACTAATCCTGTTAGGATAGGATTTCCGGCATTGCTTTTTGTTAAGTGCCTCCATTTTCTGATTTCATCTGTTGATAAAGCCCTGTTCCAGAAGCAAACCTCGTCTATTTGAAAATTAGCAACACGATCATTGTACCCTCTGCCATAGGTCCCCAAGAATAGGTTAGTTATGGTTTCTGTTGGAATCGTTCCTGCAACACTGCTTGCAACACCGTTGACGTAAATCGTTACATTAGTACCGTTGCTAACCAATGCAACATGGGACCACTGGTTTGCAGGAGCAATTAACCCCGAACTCCAACTCCAATTGGGATGAAATCCAACGGTATTATTTCCATTTAAAAAGTTCATACCAAAGGCATTTGGAGAATCTTGAGCCATAAAAACAGCGCTATAATCTGTTTGAATTCCGTTTGGTTTTATCCAACAAGAAAAAGTCAAAGCATTATTACTAAGGCTTAGATTTGAAACGTCCAGATAATCCTGCCCTGCTGCCCCTTTTAAATTTGCTGCCTTTCCGGGAATGGTCTCTACTGCCGAGGTTCCGCATTGATTCAACACCTCAACAATTTCAGTTATGGTTTGGGTATCCGTTCCGTAAGCATCTGTTACCGTAAGTGTGGCATTATATTTACCATTAGGTGCATTGGCATAGGAAACTTCAGGGTTTTCAAGCGTTGATGTTGCCGGTGTTCCGCCAGGGAAACTCCATGACCAAGTGGCACTTGCATTACGAACGGTCGAATAATCTTTGAACTGCACTTTCTCAACCTGAGAACAGGTTACTTTACTTGTACTGGCAGAAATTTGCGCTTTTGGCGGAGAAATTTCATATAAATTATTCTCAAAAGCGCCTCTTGATGTCCCAATTTTTAGCTTGTTTTCATTATAATTGATAAACATAAATCGAACATCTGTTTGTGGCAATCCGTTCCCAAGCATAACCCAGTTAGCCATGGTATTATTTCTATAATAAATACCGCTTTTATTCCCTACATATACCCCGCCATTTGAACCTCTTTGAAAAACAATTTTCGTATTTGGATTCGTTGTCAAAACAGACTGGGTAAGATTAGTCCAGGAAGGAGTTCCTGTCAAAGCATTACTAGTTTTTAACACCTTGCATACCGATTGTACACCACTGTAAGTAATCCAGACTTGATTCGGGTCAACATCGCTAACGGCGATATCAGACATATTGGTCATATTACCACTAGCCGCGAGAGATGGTGTTATGTTAGTCCAGGTTACCCCCGCATCTGAAGTTCTCCAAAGCTTGTTGTTAGTCAATCCCTCAATAACATACATATATTTCGGGTCGGTCATGCATATTTTTTCCCTAAAAACTTGACTGGCAAATGTTTTAACTATGGCAATACTATTCCCGTTGTCTTCGGTTTTTATAAGCGAATTTTTCCAAGTGGCAAGATTTACATTTCCTGTTGGATACTGCCCCGCATGGTGCGTAATCATGGAGTAATAATAATTCGGATGGAATTCAATTGAATTGAAATAAGAATAAATACCTCCTAAATCCAGAAAATTGGATTCGTTTATCAAAGTATGGACTCCTGTTCTAAAATATCTGTAATTACTGTACCCTTGGCTGTAAATATACCTGTCGTCCAAAGGATTTACATCGGTATTGCCTTGATCAGCTCCTGTCCCATTATACCATGTAAATCCATTACCCGCTTCTTTAATCATAACCGGTCCATGATTGGCTCCTCCAGCTACAAGATTCGTTTTAAAAGCCGAACCAAAACCCCATAATTCATGATTACTGATGCTGTTTGTTATCGTAGTGTTTGTAGCTCCTCCGTCCAAAGACACAACAGATTCCCCATCTGTACCTATCATTACTCTGTTGTTCACCATATCCAGTGATCTGAGATCGGAGTGTATCGGGGTGGTGGCTTCTGTAAATGAAGCCCCATTATTTATCGAAAACCAATTTTTCTGGTGGCTATATGACCCAAAAACCAACTTGTTCTCATTGGTTCTGTCCATTGAAACATCACCATGATGCACCTCTTTTGGAAAAGTTCCTGAAATCATATTAACGCGTTTCAGTTCTTGTACACCCGTAGTAGCATTTAGTTTGTATAATTGTACCGCATGATGACCATAGGAATCCGCCCCTGTACCAATTGCAACATAAATGGAAGTCGCATTATTTGAAGGAAGCAATAATTTTGCCCAACCTATCACTTGACCATTTGCGGTAGGATCCAAGGTTATGGTTGACAAAATATTAAAAGTTAGTCCTGAATCAGTAGAACGGTAAATAGTCGAAACATTGTTGTTTGTAGTACTGATAAAATAAACTGTAGCCGTATTTGTTGTGCTCCAATCCAACATTTCGCTATTTGCAGAACAATCTCCAACTACATAATAATTAGACAAAGCAGTAACTATGCTTGTCCAAACTGTCCCTCCATCAGTAGTTCTGTATATCTTATCACCCCATCTGGCTACCACTATATTAGGATCTGTTGGAGACACCGCAATATCATAAGCTGTACCTGTATAAGCTGTATTAATCAATGTGGTAGAAGTCCAGTTTAATCCCCCGTCTATCGATTTCAGGAGTTGTTTACTACTCAAAGCATACACCGTATTTGGGCTGCCTGTACAAACATCAATATCCCTATACGCTTCATCTGGAAAATTGGAATCAGTTAATGTCCAACTTGTTCCCCCATCAGCAGTCATCCATAATCCACCAGTCACAAATGAAGCAAACATTTTTTGGGGATTGGTAGGGTCAATTCTATTGAGATACACATAACCTCCATGGTTTCCTCTTCCAGAGTAGGTTGTAGTGGCGCTATTTACAGGTCCAAGCAAACCCCAACTACCAATAGTGTTAGTTGTTGTACCTGTCAAAATAGTATTGGATTTAACTTTCGATCTCGACGCATCAAATGGTGGCCGCGATTGTACCAACCCCTCTTTATCCAAATAGAAAATATTTTCTTTTATCCAAGATTCCCCTATCTCCCGTGATTTACTCTCCTCCCATCTGTGATTTCCAAAATAGGCATCAAATTTTTCTTTAATTTTAAAATAATCTGCCCCTGGTTTCATTCCAGTAAACCAGGCTTGACTTTTGTGCTTTAATTCGTATTTTATATCTTCTTTCTCTTCTTCTCCCTTTTGAGAATAGGATAAATTCATTCCTAAAAGCAAGGAAATTAGTAGTGCTTTTTTCATAATTTAAAATTTTTAAGTATTCATTAATTTCAAATATTTATTTTTTTAATATCATGTTTTGACAATAATTTTTTTCAAATTATCCTATTTCTGGAAGTTTACTCCCTTTTCATTTGTGATTTCCAATATAAAAATCAAACCTGTTTGGCTTTTTAACCAATTTTATGACAAAAACTAAGAAAGTCTCTTAAAAAAGACATCACCATAAATGAATATGACGGTGTCTTTTCAAACTAACTAAAACAATATTATTTCACAAGGAGTTTTGTTCTAAAAGTATCATTTGGACTGATAATATTTAAATAGTAAATTCCAGTAGAGACGTTAAGTAACAGCTCGTTTACACCCTCTTTTAATGTGGCATTTATAATTAATCTTCCCATGCTATCGTATACAAACAATGTTGAATCTTTCCATTCTGCCGGTACCGCTATTTTTAAGGGAGTATTGCTTTTTAAAGGATTTGGATGTATAGTCGGCTTTTCGTTAGCAATAATTTGATCTTCTTTTACAATACGAACGGTCTTTTGAAGAGCCTTCTTTTGAGAATCTGCCTCTTGGCTCAACGTCATCTGACCGAAAGAAGTTAAATTAAGCCCCTTTAAAAATGTTATTGCTGCATTTTTTGATGATCCGTTTTTAGAATGGCCTGTATCTATAGCCGTTCCCCAAGTTGGACCAAAATCATTGCTATTTCTTCCAAATAATTTAAATGAACTTGCAGATGACTGGATATCAAAAGCATTATCAGTAAAAATCATTTTTTTTACTGGATCAAACGTTTGGTTGATACCATAGTTATTAATAACCCAATAGGTATTAAAACTTAATGAACTATCTGGTAATTGGTCTGGATTTATTGAGGATTTTGAAACCCAAATATCGCCATCAGGCAGTACCGAATCATTGAATAGTATCGATAAACCCGTTGTGGAAAAATCTTTTACCCCTCCAGTCGTAACGTTAATTTTCTCACTTACCCCTCCAAATACTGGAGCGGTAGAAATATCGTGACTAAACGTCGACCCTCTATAGGATAAATAATCGCTTCCTGCTTTGTTTAAAGATATTGAGCCTGACTCTTCATTAAACTGATAATACGCCACTAATCCTGTTAGAATTGGGTCCCCATCATTACTTTTTGTTAAATGTCTCCATTTTCTAATTTCGTCTGTTGATAAAGCCCTGTTCCAGAAGCAAACCTCATCTATTTGAAAATTAGCAACACGACTCGTGTATCCTCTTCCATAGGTTCCTAAGAATAGGTTTGTTATAGTTTCCGGTGGAATAGTTCCTGCAACGCTGCTCGCAACGCCATTAACGTATATGGTTACACTTGTCCCGTCGCTAACCAATGCAACATGGGACCACTGGTTTGCAGGAGCTATTAATCCTGAATTCCAACTCCAATTAGGATGAAACCCAACCGTGTTATTTCCGTTTAAAAAGTTCATACCAAAGGCACTTGAAGCATCTTGGCTCATAAAAATAGCGCTGTAATTGGTTTGAATTCCGTTTGGTTTTATCCAACAAGAAAAGGTCAAAGCATTTTTATTGAGGTTTAAGTTTGAAAGTTTTAGATAATTTTGCCCTGATGCCCCTTTTAGATTTGCGGCTTTTCCGGGAATCGTTTCTACTGCCGAGGTTCCACATTGATTCAGGACCTCAACAATTCCAGTTATGGTTTGGGTATCGGTTCCGTAAGCATCGGTAACTGTAAGTGTGGCATCGTATTTACCATTTGGTGCATTGGCATAGGAAACTTCAGGATTTTCAAGCGTTGATGTTGCCGGTGTTCCTCCAGGAAAACTCCATAACCAAGTGGCGCTTGCGTTACGAACGGTTGAATAATCTTTGAACTGCACTTTCTCAACTTGGGTACATGAAACTTTAGCGGTACTTACAGAAATTTGCGCTTTTGGTGGAGAGATTTCGTATAATTCATGCTCGAAAGCACCTCTTGACGTACCTATTTTTAGCTTGTTTTCATTATAATTGACAAACATAAACCGAACATCCGTGTTTGGCAATCCGCTTCCTAGCTTAACCCAATTCGGCATGGTGTTATTCTTATAATAAATACCGCTTTTATTCCCAACATAAACCCCTCCGTCTGAACCTCTTTGAAAAACAATTTTCGTGTTTGGATTCGTCGTTAAAACAGACTGTGTAAGATTAGTCCATACGGGAGTTACGGCAGCTGCATTACTTGATTTCAACACCTTACAAGTAGCTTGTACCCCACTATAAGTAATCCATACTTGATTAGGATCAACATCACTAACGGCAATATCGGACATATTGATCCTGTTACTGCTCTCCGCAAGAGAAGGTGTTATATTAGTCCAGGTTATCCCCGCATCTGAAGTACGCCACAGTTTATTGTTAGTTAATCCTTCAATAACATACATATATTTCGGATTAGTCATGCATATTTTCTCTCTAAAAACTTGGCTAGCGAAAGTTTTAACAATAGCAATGCTATTTCCGTTGTCTTCGGTTTTTATGAGTGAATTTTTCCATGTGGCAAGATTTGCATTTCCTGTTGGATATTGCCCCGCATGATGCGTAATCATCGAATAATAATAATTAGGATGGAATTCTATTGAATTAAAATAGGCATAAATACCTCCTAAATCCAGAAAATTAGATTCGTTTATTAAAGTATGAACTCCTGTTCTAAAATATCTGTAATTGCTATACCCTTGACTATAAACATACCTATCGTCCAGCGGATTTACATCAGTATTCCCTTGATCTGCCCCGGTTCCATTATACCATTCAAATCCATTGCCCGCTTCTTTAATCATTACCGGTCCATGATTGGCTCCTCCAGCCACAAGATTCGTTTTAAAAGCCGAACCAAAACCCCATAATTCATGATTACTGATACTGTTTGTTATCGTAGTGTTTGTATTTCCTCCATCTAAAGACAAAACAGATTCTCCGTCGGAACCCACCAATACCCTATTGTTTATCATATCAAGAGAGCGAAGATCTGAATGTTGTTCGGTTGCACCCTTAGTAAATGAAACTCCATTATTTGTCGAATAATAATTATTCTTATGACTATACGAACCAAATACCAACTTATTCTCATCATTTCGATCTATAGCAATATCACCATGATGTATCTCATTAGGAAAAGTTCCTGAAATCATATTAACCCGCTTCAATTCTTGCGCACCCGTAGTGGCATTTAGTTTGTACAAATGTACCGCATGGTGACCGTAAGCATTTGCTCCTGTGCCCAAAGCAACATAAATTGAAGTCGCATTAGTTGAAGGAAGCAACAATTTTGCCCAACCTATCACTTGACCGTTTGCAGTAGGATCTAAGGTTATAGTAGACAAAATGCTAAAACTTTGTCCTGAATCTGTAGAACGGTAAACCGTCGACACATTGTTGTTTGTGGTACTGATGAAATAAACTGTAGCTGTATTTGTTGTGCTCCAATCCAGCATTTCACTATTTACAGAACAATCCCCAACAATATAATAATTTGGCAAACCAGAGACTATGCTTGTCCAAGTGGTTCCACCATCGGTAGTTCTGTATATTTTATCACCCCATCTTGCAACAACCATATTTGGGTTCGTTGGAGATACCGCAATGTCAAAAGCTGTCCCTGTATAGGCTGTACTCGTTAATGTTGTAGAAGTCCAGTTTAATCCTCCATCTACTGATTTTAGGAGTTGTTTTTTACTCAATGCGTATACCGTATTTGGACTGCTTGTACAAATATCAATGTCTACATACTTTTCATCCGGAAAATTAGAATCGGTTAAGACCCAACTCGTTCCTCCATCCGATGTTACCCATAGTCCACCCATTAAAAATGAGACAAACATTTTTTGGGGATTGGTAGGATCTATTCTATTGAGATACACATAACCTCCGTGGTTACCTTTTCCGGAGTAGGTTGTAGTGGCGCTATTTACAGGTCCAATCAGACCCCAACTACCAGCAGTTCTGGTTGTTGTCGCAGCAAATACGTTATTAGTTTCAATATCCGCTCTTGATGTATCGAACGGCGGTGGGGATTGCACGAATCCCTCTTTATCCAAATAAAAGATATTTTCTTTTATCCAGGATTCCCCTAATTCCCTGGGCTTGCTTTCTTCCCATTTGTGATTCCCAAAATAGGTGTCGAATTTTTCTTTAATTTGAAAATAATTGGCCCCTGGTTTCATTCCTGTAAACCAAGCTTGATTTTTATGACTTAGTTCGTATTTTATATCTTCTTTCTCTTCTTCTCCTTTTTGAGAATAGGATAAATTCATTACTAAGAGTAAAGAAATTAGTAGTGTTTTTTTCATATGTAGATAATATTTGTTCATTATTGGAATATGGAATTCGCATATCTTCATCGGTGTTTACATCGAGTTTTCGTTATGCTCATTTCATAATTTAAATTTATAAGTTAAGCAACTTGTAATTTAGTGGTTGGTTAATTAGGCAATAGTTTCATTTTATTAATTTCAAAAATGAGGTGTAATTCTTTGAAAAATAAATCAATACCATTTAATCTTTCTTTTTACTGGAATAAAAACAGTATCTATTTGTCATTTCGACGAAGGAGACTCGAACGAAGTGACAAAATCACAACAACTTAACCCGGTAAATTTTATGCTAAAATGAATTAAGCCGATTATCCAGGTTAACTAGAATATCAAACTTTTCGGTTTTTCAGCTAATTTTAAGGCGTGAAAAACTATGCTACTTGAATTTAATCAAGAACATATACTAAAAAAGACATCATCATAAATAAATGCGATGATGCCTTTTCAACTAACCAAAAAAATTATTGTCTTAAAATAAGACTATTTCTTAATTGTATAAGGATGTCTCATTGTAAGCTCATAAGTACCGGTGTCATTGATTTTTATACCCCATCTAATGTAACCTCTGACAACGATGTTTCCATTGGCATCTTTAAAAGGAGCATAAAACGAATCCGGTTTCACACCCTTTTCCGCTTCATATGCAGCCCTGTCAAAACTATAGGCATCATTTGTAGTTAAATAATACATTAAATAGGCATTAGTCCCTGTATATGTTCTGGAATATTGCGGAAACGGTGGAGCCGGAAGCCCAAATGTGGTTCCGTCTGCACTTACTTCAGGCGTGATCGTGTTGTCGTGGAAATTAGCCAAAACAGCTCCACCGTTGACAAAAAAGATGACCTTCGAAGGAGATATAGCATTATTTTTACTATCTGTAGTAATCATTTTTACTTTTATCCCCAAAGCCGGTTCATTAATTACCTTCTTAATGGAAAAATATTTGTCTGTTCCATTCATAACATTTGGAACTTTCGTGTCAAATTCATTTTCAATTCTATAATCCAAGGCGATAGTTGTAGCTCCGGTAGTTTGATTTATAAACTGTGTGATACAACGGGTCGTAGTTGGGAATTCAACCGCCTTAAAAGGAGTCATCTTTATATTCGTAAACTTTTCCAATTGACGTTCGCCACGAACATTTTTAGCACTCACATTCACAATAAAATGATCGTTTACAACATTCTTTGTTGCCTGTGTGAAAGTAAACTGCCCGCTCACCGGATTCATCAGAATGGCTGGTTTTTTCTTTAATTCCAATTTTTTCATCGCCAGTTCCAAGGTGGTATCCGTTCTGGGATCAAAAGGGCTTTTCCACAATAAAATCTCATGTTCTTCCTGCAACTCAGTTGTAGGCTTGCCGTCTTTATCGGTAATACTGGTGATTTTCCATTCCAACGGATAGGTAGATCCTTCAACAGCAGGAATACTGCTGTGCATAAATATGCCGCGGGGAACAAACATTGAATCCTGCAATGAATGTATATCATCGCTGAGATAGCCAACTTCTGGCCGTTCACATGACAGCCCAAATACGGCTAGTATAAAAAAACAGATTATCTTTTTCATAAGTATATATTATTTATTATCAAAAGATCAGATGAAATAAGTCATAATAAAACAGCTCTTCTTATGACCTATTTCAAATATCTCTTTTTGGTTATTTGGATTAACTTATAACTCTTTTATTTTAAGGAGTTGGTATATAATTCGAGAATATATGATACCCCTGAAGCACATGGATGATACCGTTAGTGGATACTAAATTAGAAGTCCTGACCACTGTTTTCCAGTCACCCTCTAACGGGTCATCAGAAATATTATCGGTAGGATCCCAGACAGCTCCACCTTTGAAAGTATAAAACACATATTCCGGAAAATTATCCAACTGGCCGGCATATTGCGCTACTGGCTCCAGTGAAAGCAGTCGCTCTTCCCCGCTAAGGGTTTTATATATCTTTCCCTGTTTTACCAGTTTGCTTCGATCGATAGTCTCGTTAAAAATATAATTCCCTAACATTACTTTTAAATCCGCCACAGGAATATCATTTACGGTAAAAGTTGCCTGCGGATCTAATTTCAATTTTTTGACTAAAATGTAATTGACATATCTTTTGATCGATGAATTATTTGGCGCAAAAAGAGTCGTAGATTTGGCATTAACGGCAGCAATCATGTCAGCTCTTTCGATTAACAGGGCCAAAGTATCCAATTGTTTGTTTGATTTCAAGAAATCATAAGTGCTCATTTTTACATTCGAATCGGCCACACCTCCATCAACGAGATAATCGTCGTTGGAACATGAATACAGACTGAATAGCACAATTAGTAATAATATTGTATTTTTCATAGTGAATATTTATTGTTTACTTTAAACTAAATTACAATTTCCCTTTCCAGTAATCGGTTTGGACAATTGCCGGGTTGATGGATATAATGTCAGGGTGAACCGGCCAGAAATAACCTTCCTTGGCATTTCTCGCTGGATTAGCCCAGTTCACTCCGGTAAAATAATTCATTCTGATTCGGTCAAAACCGGATTGTCCTTCCCCTACCAACTCAATGGCTCTTTCGTCAAAAATTGCCTTGGTAAGTGACGTTCTATCTGTAGCTCCCATATAATCAGGTACATTGGCTTTACTTCTGATCGTGTTGATATCAGCTACAGCCGCTCCAGGATTATTCAATTTCATATTCGCCTCGGCTCTAAGAAGATAAATATCGGCCAATCTGAAAATCAAAATATTCGATTCCGAAAAAGTGGCATAAGCATCCGAAGCATTGGGATCCTTTGTTCGTTGGGAATATTTTCTAAGATAAGATTCAGGTTTTGTATTGTATTCCGAGAAAAATAATTCTTTACGCTTATCATTGTCTCTGCTATTATCAGAATCCATCATCAAAGATCCGTAAAAATCAGGATCAATTAGAGGAGCTGAACCACTGTAACCAAAAAATATTGGATAATTCAATGTCAATCCGGTATGAGTGTTGTCACCAGCGCTTACCCTGAAAGATTCATTTACATCAGAACTGATATTAATTTCGAAAAGACCGGTTTTGGACTGTCCGACACACATCGCATTAAATCCGTCTTCGCCCTCAGACACATAATCAATAAGAGAGGCATTACTGTTGTTGATTACCGAAGTGGCTGCAGCAATTGCTTGGGCAATCATTTGTGGATTGTCATTGTCTCTGCTGGCATACCATAAAGCAATGTGCGCTTTCAAGGCCTCGGCACTTCCTTTATTTGCCTGAATGGCCCATCTAGGTTGCCCCGGTGAAGAATATTGCAATAAACCGATGGCTTTATTGGCCGCTTCAAGAGCATGAGCCAAAACTTTTTTCTCATCTTCCCTGGGCTTGGTTACAACATAACCGTCTTTAATCAATTGATCTGAAGTCTCAATCACTTCGGTAACAATGGGCACATCACCCCAAATACGGGCCATATAGAAATACGACAACGATCTGATAAATGCCGCCTCACCAATAATTCTGTCTTTTTCAGCTTTCGATTTAAATTTACTGTCCGGCATCTCACTGACGTGTTTTTCGATAGCCAGCGCCCAGTTGGCGGCTCTGTAAAATCCTTTCCAGTTACGGGTATTGTCCCTGTATGCCAATACATAATTACCGCTCCCTTCAATATAATCCGTGATCCAGTTTCGGCTGTTCATAAAGGTCATTCCCGTAAACTCACCCCAATACAAGAAAGCGGTATCGTCTATTAACGTGTTTTTTAACAATCCATAACAGCCCGCAACTGCCGATTCCGCATTGGGTTGATTGATCCAGAAGTTATCGGGAGTGGCAATATTTAAAGGCTCCTGATCCAACATATCCGTACAGCCTATCATGCTGAACAAACCCAAAACCAGGACACTTACTTTAATTTTTATATTTTTTTTCATTTTCAATTCATTTAAAATTTAACATCCAATCCAAAAGAAAAGGTTTTTGACTGTGGATACCCATTCCCTAAGGTATATCCGTGCTCATTTACCTGAGAAGCATCAGCTACCGTTTTAGAACGTTGCCATTGGTATGGATTTAAGACAGATCCATAAACACGTACACGAGATAAATGTAGTTTATCTAAAATAGGGCTTCTATCAAAGGTATATCCGATAGAAGCATTGGAAATTTTCCAAAAATCGCCACTTTCTATCCATAATGATTGTCCTTCTCTAAATCTATAGTAAGGAGGTAAACCGGTTACAGACGGGTACATTGCCGGGAATCGCACTCCTGCGGCGCCATCGCCCGGTTGTTGCCAGAAGCTCAGGTCGCTCAAATCGGCCAATCCTTTTTCTGCCCATCCTGTTCCTCCTCTGTCGTATCTATCCATATAACTTTGCAGAACTGAATTCATGATATCTGAACCAAAAGAGAATTGACTATACGCCTGCAAATACCATCCTTTGTATTTTAAGTTTATGTTAAAAGAACCTGTAAAATCAGGTGTTGGTTTAAATTTAGTGTCCAATATATTATCCCTAACCCCTACTTCGTCATGCAATATATAATCTCCATTATAATCTTTCCAGATTGGGAAGCCCGGAGCTATGATTCCCCAAGCCCCTTTCGCTTTAAGCAACTCACCCGTGTAAGGGTTAATTGGCAATTGGCTCAGGTCATCCAATATATACTCGTTTCTGAATAATACAGGAAGGTTAAGAGGCATACCTACCACATAGCCAAATTCTCTTCCGGTGTTTGGATCTACTCTAAAATAATCCTTGTTTCCGTTAGGAAGCTTGGTCACAAAATTTTTATTTTGGCTGAAGCCGACTGTAAAATCCAGATTCCAATCATTCTGTTTTGGAAAAACATTCCATTTAACCATGGTTTCCCATCCGTAATTCATCACACCGGCTACATTGGATAAGGCCTTATTATAACCTGAATAGGCCGGAAAAAAGACATCAAAAAGCAAGGCTTCAGTTTTCTTGTTATACGCGTCAAAGACTACATTTACTCTGTAGTTAAACAAATCCAAATCGACCCCTAAATTCCATTGTTTTGAATTCTCCCATGATAATTGGTCATTTCCAATGGCATTATAATTAGGCACTACCCCTGTCACGCCACCATAAGAAGAAACATTCATTAAGTTAGACCACAACGGATTACCTCCGTAGCCCAAACTGTATGCCCCATATCTTAAATAGTTTTCACTAAACTGTTTCCCATTTACACCATAACTGGCTCTGAATTTACCATAGTTCACTATATTTGAGATGTTGTCTTTAACAAAAGCTTCTTCTGTAAAGATCCAGCCTAAATCTATAGATGAGAAATTTGCCCAACGCACCTCTTTACCAAAACGGGAAGATCCGTCCCTGCTATAAGTAGCGCCAATCATATAACGCTCTTTGAATTGGTATCCTAAACGACCGAAATAAGACAACAATGCATTAGCCTCTATACTCGTATATCCGTTTATTTGTTCTTTAGTATATCGACCGTTAATCACCTTGATGGCATCACTACCAAAACCTTGAGCCCAAAGCCCCATGTTTTCGTATTTGTTATAATCGGTTTTAGTCCCTAAAACACCGGTAAACGTATGATCATTAAACCTCTTATAATAATTCAAATAAACATCCGAAGACAGATTCTTGCGGGTGTATAAGGCATAACTGGCAAAACCGTCCCCTTCCTCACGAAGTATTGATGGTTCATAAAAATTTTTCTTTTGGGTACTGTACACAAAACTAAATTGGGAATTAAAAGTAAGCCCATCGGTAAGATTGAATTTTGAAAAATTCGAAATAGTGGTTTGAATCGTCTCGTCCGTATTCAATTTTTCACTCAATTCCCCCGTGAAAGATTTCTTTTTAGCATCCGAAATATAAAATAAGGACGAATTTAAGCTGGCAGGATCCGTAGGCAGGGTGGTATTAAATTGATAATTGTTTTGATCCGGATTTCCCTGACCCGTTTGGTTGTCCGTAAAGACTATATTCATCCTCAGTTGGTTTTCGAAACTTTTCCCAACTTTAGAATTGAGATTCCCTGTAAAAGTATAACGCTTTAAACCAGAATTTTGAATAACCCCTTTGGCATCATCATAACCTAAGGACAGCCTGTAATTCGAACCTTCCGATCCGCCTCGCACACTTAAATTGTATTTTTGCGTAGCCCCTGTTCTGTAAAACATTCCCTGATAGTCCACATTGTTATTGAATGCAGGATTCAAACTGTCGGACAACACCATCGGCACCAACGAACTTTGTGCATATTCTGGTCTCCACCATTTGTTAATCATCCCCATTTTGGCATTTCTTTCGGCAGACCCCACCAACATTGGAACCAATTCCGGAATTGGCGAAATACCCGTACTCATCGAAAAATTGAATTCTGGTTTATCCAAAGCAATTCCTTTTTTGGTCGTGATAATAATTACCCCATTGGCACCACGGGATCCATAAATCGCGGCAGCTGAAGCATCTTTCAACATATCGATGCTTTCAATGTCATTGGGGTTCAATGAAGCCAAAAAGTCGATATTGGAGGTGTTGTACCCGGCCAAATCTTCCAAAGAAGTCTGTACACCATCAATTACATATAGCGGATTACTGTATCCGGTACCATCAGTAGCTCCGGACATATTAGAGTTACCACGAATAACAACGGAACCTCTTCCACCGGGAGCACCACTTTGTGTCGGGGTCATAACCCCTGTAGATAAACTGGCAATCAAAGCGGATACACTTAGTACAGGTATCGATTCCAATTGTTTGCTATTTATACTGGAAACTGCAGCATTAACATTTTTTTTACGGGCCTTTTGGTACCCTATAACCACAATGTCATTTAGTTCATTTTGTTCTGGTTTAAGTCTAATTTTAATTTCTTTTTGGCTACCAACTGCTACTTCTTTAGTAGTATATCCAATAAAGGAAACTACCAAAACATCAGTATCTTTAGCTACGATGCTAAAGCTTCCGTCAACATCTGTAGATACCACCTTGTTTGTCCCCTTAATTTTAACAGATGCTCCAGGCAAGTTCTCCCCTAATTCACCCGTTACTTTTCCAGTAACCGTAATGTCAGCTAGTTCTTTAATTGCTAAAGCTGCTTCTTTTGAAATTGGCACAATCAGTATAACTGAATTATCAACTAACTTCACTTCAAAATTTGGCCCAACTAAATCCGAAACCATTTCCAATGCCGTTTTATTAGTGAATTTAACACGAACCAACTTATCTACATTTAGCTCATCATCACTATAAAACATCGTTACATTCCCTGCTTTTTTTATTCTGTCAAAACTTTCGTGTAAAGTAACTTTACCTAGGTTTAAAGAAAAATTTTGAGTGTATCCAAAAGAAGTAATGCTAAATAAGGCAATAAAAAAGAATAGTGATTTCTTCATTATCCAAAGGATTAATTTTTTTTGTTTAGTTAACATCCCAACATCTGCTGAGTCTAACGTTTTTTTCATAAATTTGGTTGTTTAATGGTTAGTAAATAGCTCTTGTCCAGAGTTTTTTTAATGATTAAATAGTTTTATAACCAGGAAAATGTTGGCGCATTTTCCTTTTTTTTACTACTTCTTTCGTGTTTTTTATATTTTCCTGTTTTTTAGTATTTTTAAACTTACACATTGCAAATCTTGCTTATACTATCCAACAAATTTCTACTGGCTATTCATAAATTGACTCCGCAATTGGGAACCACAATTTTTATTCTTTTTCTTGTTTTTTTTCAACCAGAAAAAATCTCTTAATTCAACGGTCAAAGAACTGATAACTTCTAAAAAATCTTACATAATTTTCAACCTTCCGCAACATAAGTACAGGCTTATCTTACGCATTCAATATCCTGTGTACCAGTATTTTGCAAAACACTAAAATCTTCTCATTCAATTAAATTAATTTCACCCTCCAAGTGATTTAATTTATTAATACATCACGAATCTAAATATTAAATCTTAATAAAACAAGGAAAATACAAAAAAATGTGCTCGAGCACAGAGTATTTTTATTTTTTTAGCACAAAAAAATATTATGTTTTTTTTTGTGCTAAAATTATGTTTTTTTAATAAAATTAACCTAGAGATACTACTCAGTTTTCCATATTTTCAACGGATTACTGAAAGGCTTCTGGAGGAAAGAGGTGATAGTAAAAAGTGACGTAAAAAAACTGATCTTCCTAACCAAAGATTTATTTTTTTATTTACTTAATACCTCGACATCAACTGAGTCTAATATTTTTTTCATAAATTTGGTTGTTTAATGGTTCATAAATAGCTCTTGTCCAGAGTTTTTTTAATGATTAAAGTTTATAGCTAGGGAAATGTTGGCGCATTTTTCTAGCTTTTTTTATTACTTCTTCCTTATTTTTATAAGCTTTCTGTTAGTCTTGGTTTTTTTAACTATTTCATACCTCACATCAGAAGTCTTACTTATAATATCCAACAAATATTCAACAGGCTGATCTTTTTTGGCAACACCCGTAAAAGTATAATTTGCAACAGACTGATTTTCAAATATAAAATCCACATTATACCATCTGCTTAATTTGGTTATAATGGTTCCTAACTTTTCTTTTTCAAAAAAGAATTTCCCATCTTTCCATGCTATTTCTTGATACACATCAACCTCTTTTACGCCTATTGAGGAATTGTTGCCTTTGACTAAGCTTCCTTTTTGACCCGGTTTCAAAATCATCGTTGAACCCTCTGGATTCGAAGCACTCAATTGAACACTTCCTTCAACTAATGTTGTGGCAAAAAAATCATCCTCACTATAAGAATTCACATTAAAATGCGTTCCCAAAACTGTTACGGCTGCCGTTTCGGTTTTAACTATAAACGGTTTTTTCTTGTCTTTTTGAATTTCAAAATAAGCTTCCCCATCAATAGAAACCACTCTTTGATTGCCAACAAACTGTGTTGGAAATTTTAACGAAGTGGCTGAATTCAACCAAACTTTTGAACCATCCGGCAACTCAATTTGATAAATTCCTCCATTAGGCACATGCAGTGTATTGTAGGTAACTTTACTTGGATCTGTATTTACAGAATTATCAACCGTACTGTACTTTAACACTTTGGCATTGTTCACAATTTTAACACCAGCATCTGTTTTAATCTCTTCATTTTGATGCTCTTCTAAAACAACTTCTGTGCCATCCGCAAATACCAAAGTGGCTCTGTCATAGGCCTTCGCATTAGTTCCGGACAAACCTAAATCTTGTTTGTAAATATTCTGATACAATAAAAAAGAGCTTATTGACACGCCAATAAATACCGCTGCATATTTTAAAATTTTATAGGCCAACTTAGGTTTCGTTATTGGGACTACCTTAACTTCGTTTATTTTCTCAATAAACTTTTGGTACGCCAAATCAGTATCTATATGCTGTTTCGATTCTATTGTCGAGAAATAAACTTTAACTGCATCGATGTATTCTTGCTGATTATCAGAAATCCACTCTTCCAAAAAATCAACCTCTTCTATAGTTGCGTCTCCGCTAAAGTATTTTAACAAGATTGTCTCTATGTTTCTTATATACATGCCGTATTTTTTATCTTAAAGTTGTGTTTTAACTTAATTTTATGTTAATTCGCTTTTCATATGACAGTTGAAAAAACAAATACCCCTACTCATTTTAATTTTTTTTCTGTTTTTTTTATTTTAATTTCTAACAACCATTAAATCAACGTTAAAAAATTATTAAAAAAATTATGATTCATTCCTTCAAACATGATAATTATTTGATTGAAGCCCTCAAAAACGGAAATGAGGAGGCCTATAAATACTTATATGCGAATAAATACAAAGACATTGTACATTATATAAATGGTCTGACACGAGATTACGATAAGGCAGAGGATATTGTTCAAGAAGTAATTTTCAGACTCTGGAAAAATAGAAGTGAAATAGAAATTACCACCTCCATAAAAAGTTACTTGTATAAGGCTGCTTATTATTCCTTTATAAACGAATACAAAAAAGATAAGCGTAAGGAAAGTTTATCTGAAAAAAATCAAAAAACGGCAGTTCTTGAACTGATAGAAAGCGATGAAGAATATACACAACAAAAATTAAGATATATAGCGCAAATAATAGAACAACTTCCCCCTAAAAGAAAAGAAATTTTCATCATGTGTAAAACGGAAGGCTTGACCTATGAGGAAATTGCATCGCATCTGGAAATTTCCGTAAAAACGGTGGAAACTCAAATGGGTAAGGCTTTATATGAAATCAGATCCAAAATTAGAGAAACTAACATCAACAAGGCGGTGCAAATTATTTTCTTGTTGCATTGGCCTTTTTTTAAATGATATTCCGGATCTAATTTTTAACAACCAAATTGTTTCAAGTGGTGATCCAGATGTTTGTATTGCAAAATTCCCCATTCCTCTTCGGTCATTTCACCAAAAAAAGGATGTCTACTATTCGCTATGATTGTTGGCCCCATGGCTCCAAAGCGAGCAATTTGGCTGCATAACACTTCTTTTTCTTTCTCGAAATCGGGAGATGACTTAATGATAAATCCTTTATCGGTTGGCAAGTTTTTCTTAAAATATTCATTTTGTAAAAAACTTCTCTTTGCCATTTTACCAAAAAGAAAACCAATAATATTCCTTTTTAGTTCCAATTTACCTTCGGCAACATCCAGTGGTTTCTGGCAGTGCAGCACCATTTGGGAAACCGACATTTCCCCCCAAGTACTTTTAGAAGCTGAAGTTAACTTTTGCACCCTCTCAATAAGCTCTTGATTGTCTTTCTTGTCGAAAATATTTTTCATATTGATTGTTTTTAACTGGTAACAGCGACTGTCTTGATAGCTCAATATCTCTAAGTTGAGCCGTTTCAGCCGTCACTCATATCTTTTTAAATTAATCCCCAAACAGACAAATTCTTAACTAATAATATTGTCAGAAGCTACCGGGAACTTTAAACTATCCCCTTCGGAATGCATTAATGATAAATCATTCCATCTAGAAGAACCAACTTGCTACAAAAATAGCGGTAATCACACAAATCAAATCTACCAAAAGCATCGTTCCTAGTGCATAACGAGTGTTTTTAATATTTACTGAACCAAAATAAACTGCTATCACATAAAAAGTACTTTCGGCACTACATTGAAAAATACTACTCAATCTAGCCGTTAAGGAATCGGCACCAAAAGTATTCATCGAGTCAATCAAAAATCCTCTTGATCCGGCCGAACTAAAGGGACGAAGTAAGGCAACTGGTAAGGCATCCGTAATTTGCTTACTTACTCCCATATTAGAAAAAATGAAAGCGATCCAATTGCTTATAATTTCAAATAAACCACTGTTTCTAAATAAAGAAATAGCAACCAACATCCCCAAAACATAAGGAAAAATAGTCACTCCAGTTTTTACACCATTATTTGCTCCTACTACAAAGCTTTCAAAAACTGTTGTAGATGCTTCTGTGAATTTCTTCTCATTGATAAATGAAAAAATTAAGGTAAAAGCAATAATTCCAATTAATATTAAAGCGGAAAGATTAGAGGTAAAATAATTTTTTCCAATTAAATCCAAATGGTTCACATACATCAACAAACCAACAATTCCAGCTATTAATGTCATCAATACGATCACCAAAGAAGCACTTTTGAAATTGATTTTTTGTTTGATTCCAACAATTAAAAAAGCTGCAATCGTTCCTATAAAAGAAGTGATAATACAAGGCAACATCACATCTGCAGGATTGCTTGCATTAGCCGCAGCACGATATCCTATAATAGAAGTAGCAATCAAAGTAAGACCTGAAGCATGCAAACACATGAACATAATTTGTGCATCACTCGCCTTATCTTTCTCTGGATTTATTTCTTGTAAACTCTCCATTGCTTTTAGACCAAAAGGAGTTGCAGCAGAATCTAATCCTAAGAAATTAGCAGCAAAATTTAAAGTCATATAAGAAATGGAAGGATGGTTTTTGGGAATACTCGGAAACACTTTTACAAAAACGGGACTCAATGCTTTAGCTAATTTTCCAGAGGCTCCGGAAATGATTAAAAGTTCCATCAATCCACAGAAAAAAGCCAAATAAGCAATAAGCGGAAGGATTAAATCTAGCAAAGTACTTTTACACGTTGGTAATAAACCATCTGATTTTTGAACACCACTATATATTTTTACGGTTTTGTTTTTATAAACATAAGTCGTGTCCGCATTTAGCGTATCACGATTGATAATCATGGTTTGTTCTGGTGCTTTTTTGATGCTGTCTTTAATAAAAGCAGGAAGTTCTTCGGCAAATTTCTCAGAAACCAGAATTGGATCATCTTTCTTTCCATTCAAAACATGGTCAATGGTATAACTGTCTCCAGAAAACAAACTAAACACTACAAATACAATTGCTGAAATAAAAATAACCAACCAGAATCTACTCAATACCATAATTTATAATTTTTGTAAATATAATAAATCAATTACAATGACAATAGCAATACCAAAAAGACAAGGTCAATCTCAATGTCAAACACAAAATCTAGATGTTTTGCACATGCATTGATTTTTGAAATTGAAATTGAAATTGATTTTTTTTAAACGTGAATAATCTCCTCCTCTATCAACAATTCTTCTCTACGCAATCGAAGGAAAATCTGTGCTACCGCAATCGTGTCTTTTTCACAATAGGTTACAATTCGGTCAATGTCTTTATCCACATAAAAAACATGTCCCACCTGACTGCCGTCGATATCACCTTTTGGAGAAGGAATTCCGAGGACTTTACACATCAATTTTAAAGAAGTAAAATGTTTGTAATCACCAAATTTCCATAATTCCAACGTATCCAAATGTGGGATTTCCCATGGTTTTTTTCCAAATAAATTCAGCTTGTTAGGAATGGCAATTTGGTTAATAATCATGCGTCGGGCGAGGAAAGGAATATCGAATTCCTTCGCATTGTGACCACACAAAACATGTTGCGGCTGGTTGAAATGATTGTTCAACAAATTATTAAAATCCAACAATATTTTCTTTTCTTCTCCAAAAAAGGAAGTCACCCTAAAATTTCGAATATCGCCTTTGATGGTAAAATAACCCACCGAAATACAAACGATTTTCCCAAACTCGGCCCAAATTCCCGCACGATCGTAAAAATCCTCCGGTGTGTATTCGTCTTTGCGCTGATACTGGGTTTTATGTTCCCAAAGATCTTTCATTTCGGTATCCAAAGCATTGAAATCTTCGGCTTCCGGAACAGTTTCTATATCGAGGAACAGAATGTTATTGAGGTTTATTTTTTCAATCATCAGCTAGATTTGTTAGATTTTTAGACTTCTTAGATTTTTAGATTAAAATAGAAAAACCTAAAGTAGTAAAATTGATCGATTTTTTGATATCTAAGACAGTCTAATTTTCTAACAATCTAAGAAGTCTAATTTTAAAATAAACTTTGCTGCGTTGTTGGGTTTTCATGTTCCAATAACCATTTTTTTCGCCACAAACCGCCTGCATATCCTGTTAATGAACCATCTGTTCCAATGACTCTGTGACACGGAACGACAATCCAAAGCGGGTTTTTCCCGTTGGCAGAAGCGACGGCACGAATGGCTTTGACATCACCCAGTTTTTTGGATAAATCCATATAAGACATGGTTTTCCCAAAAGGAATTTCAAGTAATCCTTTCCAGACTTTTTGTTGAAATTCAGTACCTTTTGGATTGAGTGCAAAGTCAAAATCGGTTCGTTTGCCTTCGAAATAATCGTTGAGTTGGGTAACGGCTTCTTGCAAAACCGCTGGAATTGTAGTTAAAACCTGTCCTTCTTCAGCAACAGAGATTACGGAAATTCCGTTTTCATCGCCTATGATTGTAGCAATTCCTAAAGGTGTTTTGATGTATGCTGTTTCCATATTTTAAAGATAAAAAAATTAACCACATTGTTCCTAAAGAAGTAACAAAGTTCAGAAAGAAATAAAACTTAAAACGTTTTAAACATAAAAAAACCATTCGCAGAGACGAACGGTTTTGTGTTTTAGCCCCGATAAAAGCGGCATCCTTTATGTTTTTCCTTTAAAAACATAAAGATATAGCGTAGAGCGGGATTAGCTCCTAAAAAACGTCAGGATTATTTCAAATTTGAATACATATAAGCTTCTAATGCTTCCAATTCGTCATCAGACATGGCTTTTGTAAGCGCAAAATTCGTTTTCATAACTTCATATTGGCTTGGATCAACAATAGGCTCGCCTTCGCCTTTTAAAAACGTCACAATACTTGCATTTTTATCTTTATAAATTTTCGCAATATCCTGTATACTTGGGCCTATCACTTTCTTATCTACTTGATGACAGGCAACGCAATTTCCCTTTCCTTGAAAAATTGCTGCCCCTAATTCCTCAGGAGTCTGGGCGATTTCTTCTGTAGAAGTTGGGTATAAAGATTCTTTTTTGACTTCTTCTTTTTTGCAAGATAAAAACACCAATGCAGATAAAAAGAATATAATTTTTTTCATTTCTATTTGTTTAAAAGTATCGCAGCTTCTTTGGCAAAATAAGTCGAAATTAAACTGGCTCCAGCGCGTTTGATACACATTAATTGCTCCATCATAATTTTATCGTGATCCAACCAACCTCTTTCGGCAGCGGCTTTGATCATCGCATATTCCCCCGAAACATGATAAACTGCTACAGGAACATTTACCGCATTTTTAACCTCGCGAACAATATCTAAATACGCAATTCCTGGTTTTACCATGACCATATCAGCGCCTTCTTCCACGTCCCACAACGCTTCTTTGATGGCTTCAATGCGATTGGCATAATCCATTTGATAGGTTTTTTTGTCTTTTGGAATTTCAGTGGCATCAACAGGAGCGCTGTCTAACGCATCACGGAACGGTCCGTAAAATGCAGAAGCGTATTTTGCAGAATAACTCATGATGCCTACGTTGTGAAAACCGGCTGCGTCTAGACCTTCACGCAAACGCAATACGCGTCCGTCCATCATGTCCGACGGCGCCACAAAATCGGCTCCGGCTTGTGCATGAGAAACAGCCATTTTTACCAAAGCATCATTCGTTGCATCGTTTGCAACATCACCGTTTGCAATGATTCCGTCATGGCCATAAATAGAATATGGATCCAAAGCTACGTCTGGCATTACAATCATTTCCGGACAAGCGGCTTTGATGGCACGAATGGCATTTTGCATTAATCCATCTTGATTCCAGGCTTCTTTCCCGGTATTGTCTTTTAGATTTTCACTAACTTTTACATAAATATTCACCGCACGAATACCTAAAGCGAATAATTCATGGATTTCTTTTACCGTCAAATCAATCGAACGACGAAATATTCCAGGCATAGAAGGAATTTCCACTTGTACATTTTCGCCTTCAGCTACAAACATAGGAAACATAAAATCCGATGGACTTAAACTGGTTTCGCGAACTAAGCTTCTGATGGATTCGTTCGTTCTTAATCTTCTGCCTCTGTGTAATGGGAACATATATTTTCGTTTAAAGTTTCAGGTTTAAAAGTTTAAAGTTAAACCCATTTAAAATTTAAAATTCAGAATTTAAAATAAATTTAAAGCCAATCTTTAGGATTCTCTAATACATTTACTAATTTTTCTTCTTCGCTTCCCGCTTCTGGATGATGGTCGTACACCCATTGCACATGCGGTGGTAAACTCATCAGAATGCTTTCGATTCTTCCGTTGGTTTTTAGTCCAAATAAAGTGCCTTTGTCGTGTACCAAATTAAACTCCACATAACGACCGCGACGGATTTCCTGCCACGTTCTTTGTTCTGGTGTATACGGTAAATCTTTTCTTTTTTCTACAATTGGAACATACGCTTCGAGGAAACTATTGCCGACTTCGGTTACAAAGTTGAACCAATCTTGCATTGACATTGCATCTGTTGCTTTGCAATAATCGAAAAACAATCCGCCAATTCCGCGTGCTTCATTTCTATGGGCATTCCAGAAATAGGCATCACATTGTTTTTTATACTTGGGATAAAAATCTGGATTGTGTTTATCACAAGCCGTTTTACAGGTTTGATGGAAATGTTTGGCATCTTCTTCAAACAGATAATACGGTGTTAAATCTTGTCCGCCACCAAACCATTGTTGAATCACGTTTCCGTTGTCATCGTACATTTCAAAATAACGCCAGTTCGCGTGAACGGTTGGCACCATTGGATTTTTGGGATGCAAAACCAAACTCAGTCCGCAGGCAAAAAAATCAGCTTCACCTACGTTGAACATCTTTTGCATGGCTTCCGGTAATTTTCCGTGAACGGCCGAAATATTGACACCGCCTTTTTCGAAAACTGATCCGTTCTCTATCACGCGGGTTCTTCCACCGCCACCCTCCGGACGTTCCCAAAGGTCTTCACGGAATTTGGCTTGACCTTCAACAGCTTCCAATCCTTTACAGATTTGGTCTTGAAGGTTTTGTATGTATTGGTAAAATTGTTCTTTCATTATAAATTAGTTTTCAGCAGCAGTTTCTTAATTCCAAAAATGGAAACTGATAACTGTGACTGTGACTGACTACTGATTGTACTCCTTCACTGCGTCAATAAACGCTTTCGCATGATCTACAGGAATATTCGGTAAAATTCCGTGGCCCAAATTCACGATGTATTTGTCTTTTCCGAATTCGTCAATCATTTCGTGTACCATTTTCTTAATCACCGGAATTGGAGATAATAATCTGGATGGATCAAAATTTCCTTGTAAAGTAATATTTCCACCAGACAAGTATCTTGCATTTCTTGGAGAACACGTCCAGTCTACACCAAGTGCCGAAGCTCTGCTTTTCCCCATTTCGCCAAGCGCAAACCAACATCCTTTTCCGAAAACAATTACCGGAGCATCATCAGCCAAAGCTTCAATGATTTGGTTGATGTATTTCCATGAGAATTCCTGATAATCCACTGGAGATAACATTCCTCCCCAAGAGTCAAAAATTTGAACGGCATTCACTCCCGCTTTTACTTTTTCTTTTAGGTATAAAATAGTCGTATCAGTGATTTTTTGTAATAAAACATGCGCAGCTTCAGGATGTTGGAAACAAAACCCTTTGGCCATGTCAAAACTTTTAGAACCTCTCCCTTCTACTGCATAACACATAATTGTCCAAGGAGAACCTGCAAAACCAATTAACGGCACCTCATCATTCAACATTTCTTTGGTCAATTTGATGGCGTCAAAAACGTATCCTAATGTTTCATTAACATCCGGAACAATTACTTTTTCCACATCCTGAATCGTACGAATTGGATTTGGCAAAAACGGACCAAAATTTTCTTTCATCAACACTTCAATTCCCATTGCTTGAGGAATTACTAATATATCTGAGAATAAAATCGCAGCATCCGGAGCAATTCTTCGTATCGGTTGTACGGTGATTTCAGCAGCTAATTCTGGCGTTTGACAACGGGTGAAAAAATCATATTTATCGCGCAAAGCGATGAATTCCGGTAAATATCTTCCGGCTTGACGCATCATCCAGACTGGTGGACGTTGTACTGTTTCTCCTTTTAGTGCTCTTAAAAATAGGTCGTTCTTAATCATGTATTTAAATTTTAGCAGATTGCTAGATGCTTTCCGTTTTATAATATTCAATAACTTCCAAAATCACCTCTTCGATAGTTGGTGTTTCGGCAATTACTATGTTTTTAATTTTCTTTGTTTCTAATGCTGATGCTGTAGTAGCGCCTACGCAAAAACAAACTTCATTCTTGATTTTATTATTTGTCAAATAACTTTCAACGGCAGATGGGCTAAAAAATAGAATTCCGTCAAAATTTTCTTGGTCTGATATTTTAAAAGGCGCAAGTGTTGTTTGATAAACTTCGATTTCGTTAAAAGTTATTCCTGCGCTTTTTAATGCTTCAGGCAATGTTTCTTTACGCAAATTTCCGCTCAAAAAAGTATAGCTTTCCTTATTGTAAATTAAAGTGATTATTTCGGCTAATTCAGATGCGTAATCCAAATAAACATCAACTGTAAAACCATGAAATTCAAGTAATTCCTTGGTTTTAATACCTACACAAAAAACAGGTTTAGTCTTTAAAACTTCCCAACCGTTTTGTTCTATCAAACTTAAAACAGCATTTTGGCTACTAAAAATTAAGTTGTTGTTGATTGTATTCAGTTCAAAAAGGTTGTTTTTAATTTCGATGAAATCTTGTTCTAAAAGATCAAAATTAGCGTCAAGAAATACTTGCCTTTGTTCTGCCGACAATGTTTTGGTGGATAAAATGCTTGTTTGGCTCATTATTTCTTCAAATTAATTTTAATTTCTGTCATCAATTCTGCTCCGCCATTTTCTAAAATTTCTTTGGCACAATAAAAGCCTAATTTTTTCCATTCTTGCATCGGAACAGTTTTTTCGATTTCGATTTTTTGTTTTCCATCTATAGAAAACAAAACGCCTTTAAACACTATTTCATCTTCTACAAAAACTGCCAAAGCTCCTATTGGTGCCGTACAACCGCCTTCCAGTGTTTTTAAAAACTGTCTTTCGATATGCGTACACACTTCGGTTTCGATATCATTCAGTTCAGAAACCGCCTCTCTGCAAAAATCGTCATTTGCCATAGCAACAACTACCATTGCACCTTGAGCCGGCGCCGGAATCATCCAATCCAGATCGATATAATTTGACGGTTTCAAGTTGATTCTTTCCAATCCTGCTGCCGCAAAAACAGCTCCGTTCCAGTCGCTTTCCTTAAATTTTTGCATCCTGGTATTTACATTTCCACGTAAATCGACTGTGCTGTGATTCGGATATTTATGCAACCATTGTGCCTGACGACGCAGACTTCCTGTTGCTATGACACCTTCTCCATCCAGAAAACCAAGATCTCCTTTATGAACCAAAATGTCTAACGTATTGGCTCTTTCCAGAACAGCTCCCTGAACAATTCCTATTGGCAAAGCCGTGGGAACATCCTTCATGGAATGTACTGCAATATCAACTTGACCGTTGATCATAGCAATATCAAGGGTTTTGGTAAAAATTCCTGTGATTCCTAATTCGTAAAGTGGTTTGTCAAGAATGATATCACCTTGTGATTTTACGGCGATAATTTCGGTTTTATACCCTAAATCGTTTAGCTTCTTTTCGACGTTATGGGCTTGCCAAAGCGCGAGTTCGCTGTCGCGGGTTCCTATGCGTATTGTTTTATTCATTATCTTGTGGTAGCTCCAATTTTAAAAACTTTTTCAATCCATTCGATACTTTCATCCACCATAGTATCATCATCTTTCAAATGATTAGCGAAATGTGTCGTTATTTTTTGAATAATTCGGTTGCTGATTATTTCGGCTTGCTCTTCATTGAAATTTGAAATTTTCTTGCTTTGGAAATCCAATTCGGATGTTTTTATCGCATTCAATTTTGCTTTTAAAGCATTGATTGTCGGGGCAAATTTTCTGCCTTTGGTCCAGGTAATAAATTCCTCTTTTATTTCTTCGATGATAGCTTCAGCGGCAGGAATGTGTTTTTTTCTATTTTCTAAAGTTTCATCTGTCATTTGAGACAAATAATCCATGTGAATCAGCGTAACGCCTTCTAAATCCTGAACATCTTCATTCACATTTTTCGGAATGGACAAATCTAAAATCAAAAGTGGTTTCTTCAAATTCAGAATCGCTTTGTCAATAGTTGGATTTTGTGCGCCGGTAGCTACCACAACAACATCTGCTTTTTGTAATTCCAAATGCAGTTCCGAATAATCTTTTACGATTAAATTCAATTTTCCGGCTAATTTCTCTGCTTTCTCTTTGGTTCTATTAATTAGCGTAATGTGCTCGTTTTTAGTGTGCTTCACTAAATTTTCACAGGTATTTCTACCAATTTTTCCAGTACCAAACAATAGAATGTTTTTGTTTCCAATGTCTTCTACATTCTTGAAAATATATTGAACCGCGGCAAAAGAAACCGAAGTAGCGCCTGAGCTAATTTCCGTATCGGTTTTTATTTTTTTACTGGCTTGAATCACGGCATTCACCAATCTTTCCATAAAAGCATTGGCTAAACCCAATGATTTTGATTGTGAAAAAGAATTTCTTATTTGCGCGATAATTTCGAAATCACCAAGAATTTGACTGTCTAAACCGGTTCCTACACGAAACAAGTGACTGATGGCTTCTTGATTTTTATAGACAAAACCCACTTTTTGAAATGCTTCAACAGAGCCTTGACTATTCTCACAAATTAATTTGATTAATTGAAACGGGTGTTCCGCGTAACCGTAAATTTCAGTACGGTTGCAGGTAGAAGTGACTATTAAACTCTCTATTCCTTCATTCTTAGCTTGTTCCAGTAAACGCGTTTTTGCAGCGGCGTCTAAACTAAACTTACCTCTAATCTCCGCATCCGCTTTTTTATAGCTCAATCCAACTGCGTAAAAATAGTGATGCTTTGATGTGTTATTGTTTTCCATATTTGCACTTTTCCAGAAAGTGAAACAAAATTAGAACTATAGTATTTATAAAAGTAACGCTAGAAGTTCTTTTTGTATCGCTATGTGATTTTTTGGTTTTAAATCGTTGTTTTATTATAAAAACCCTTATTTTTGTAGCAGAAATGGGTTCTTTTAATCGCTTTATTTAGAGTGTTTCTAAATAAAACAACCTGATAATTATCATTTTTACATTAAAAAAACATCGCTATGAGTTCTCAAGAAATTATAAAAATTGAAGATGACTTTACCTTAATTCGCTTTCTGAATGACGGCACCGATGTCTTTCAAGCCCAACGTGAAGTAAGCAGCGGATTGATTCAGTTTCATTTTGGATTAAAAGGAAATGCAAAATTTATCTTTAATCAAGGAAACTACGCATTGGAATTAAAGGAAGAAAAATCATTGCTTTTATACAATCCCCAAAAGGAATTGCCATTAAATCTGGAATTAGCACCAAATTCCTGGGTGATTTCTGTGATTATTTCCATCAAGAAGTTTCATGCTTTATTTTCGACCGAAGCCGATTATATTACTTTTTTAAGTGCCGATAATAAAGACAAAAAATATTATAACGAAGGAAATATCAGTCCTTCGATGGCAATTGTTTTGTCGCAACTGTTTCATTACAGCTTGCATCCTTCGATAAAAAACCTGTATTACAAAGGAAAAGGATACGAATTATTGAGTTTGTATTTCAATAGAACCGAAGATCCAAATGCAGAACAATGTCCGTTTTTAATTGATGAGGATAATGTAATGAAGATTAGAAAAGCCAAAGAAATCATCATTGCTAATATGGCGGAACCGCCAGGATTACAGGAATTGGCTGACGAAATCGGGTTGAATTTGAAGAAACTAAAAATGGGTTTCAAACAAATCTATGGCGATACTGTTTATGGATTTCTATTTGACTACAAAATGGATTTTGCCCGAAAATTACTGGACAGTGGCTCTTATAATGTGAACGAAGTAGGATTGAAAATTGGATACAGCACCGGAAGTCATTTTATAGCGGCATTCAAAAAGAAATTTGCCACCACGCCAAAAAAATATTTGATGTCGATAAATCCAAATACTTAAATTACAAAAAATGAGTGTAGAAAATCCCCATGTACAAACTATCAAGCATTTAAAAACTGCAATTCTATCCAGCCGGTATCGCGTTGCGGTTTTGGCGAATAAAGAGATGCTTGGTTTGTATTTTGCTGTTGGAAAACTCATTTCGGAAAAAACGCATCAGGAAAAATGGGGCGCAAAAGTTCTTGAAATACTATCCAAAGATTTGCAAGATGAGTTGCCTGGTTTAAGAGGCTTTTCAGCTTCAAATATCAAAAAAATGAAAATTTTTTATGATACTTGGGCCGATTTTTTCTCAATTCGTTCGTTGGTGACGAACGAATTAGACAACAATTACATTGTTGAAAATCAATACATTACAATTCGTTCGTTGCCAACGAACGAATTGAGTTCGTCAGTAATAGCCCAATTGGGAATAGATTTTCAAAAGGTAGGATTCACCCATCATTTTGAAATTTTATCCCAAACGAATACCATTGAAGAACGCATTTTTTATATCCAAAAAACAGCTTCCGAGTTTTGGAGTGTTACTACATTAAAACACCATTTAAAGACCAATTTATTTCAACAAAACGGAACTTTACCGAATAATTTCTCTAAAACAATTTCGAAAGACGATTTACGAGCTAAAGCATTGCAAGCTTTTAAAGATGAGTATTTATTAGATTTTATCAATATTGAAGATCCGGAAGAAGAAAACGAACGATTAATTGAAAGTGAAATTGTTCGAAATATCAAAAAATTCCTTCTTTCTCTGGGAACTGATTTTGCATTTATTGCCAATCAATATCGGTTTATACTGGATGAGACAGAATATTTTGTTGATTTATTATTTTACAATCGAAAAATGCAATGTTTAGTTGCTTTCGATTTAAAGAAAGGCAAATTCATTCCAGAATATTTAGGGAAAATGAATTTTTATCTTTCTGCATTGGATGAAATGGTAAAATTGCCCCATGAAAATCCTTCCGTTGGAATTATTCTTTGCAAAGAAAAAAACAATAAAGTAGTAGAATTTTCATTTCGAGATTTCAACAAAGCAATGGGAGTTTCAACCTATAAAACTGCAAATGAATTACCAAATAAATACAAAGGATTGTTGCCAGATGCGGAAACATTCAAAAAATTAATGGATTAAATAGTTCAAAACGAACTTTAATCATTTTCCTATATTAAACAATAAAAAAAAGTTAATCACAATTTATAAAAAAGTAAGTTTATTTACTTTTACATCAATAAAAATTAGAAACATGAAAGGCGTATTATTAGTTAATTTAGGTTCTCCGGAAAGTCCAACTCCTAAAGATGTTAAACCGTATTTAGATGAATTTTTAATGGACAAATACGTAATTGACGTTCCGTTTTTGTTGCGAGCATTATTAGTTCGTGGAATAATTTTGCAAACAAGACCTAAAAAAGCAGCAGCCGCATACGCAAAAATATGGTGGGACGAAGGTTCTCCACTTGTGGTCATTTCCAAAAGAATGCACGAAAAAGTAAAGCAATTAGTTGATATTCCTGTTTCATTAGCGATGCGTTATGGAAATCCTTCATTATTATCTGGTTTACAAGAATTGCATGATAAAGGTGTGAATGAAGTGCTGCTTTTTCCATTGTACCCACAACATGCGATGGCATCTACGACTACAATATTAGAACTGGCCGAAGAATTGCGCAAAAAGCATTTCCCGGAAATGAAATTCACAATTGTTCCTGCATTTTATAACAAACCTGATTATTTACAAAATCTGGCCGATTCTATCAAAGATCATTTAAAAGGTTTTGATTACGATCATTTATTATTCTCCTACCACGGAATTCCGGAGCGTCACATTCGCAAAACGGATATCACCAAATCACATTGCAAAATAGACGGTTCATGTTGCAACACGCCTTCACCGGCACATGAGTTTTGTTATCGTCACCAATGTTATGAAACCACCAAACAAGTGGTAAAATTACTGGGAATCCCGGAAGGAAAATACAGTCAGACTTTTCAATCGCGATTAGCTGGAGACAAATGGTTGACACCGTATACTGATGTGGAAATAAACAAAATGCCTGAAAAAGGAATTAAAAATTTAGCCGTTGTAACGCCTGCTTTTGTATCAGATTGTTTGGAGACTTTGGAAGAAATTGCCATGGAAGCCAATCATCAGTTTAAAGAACATGGTGGGTCAGCATTTTTAGCAATTCCGTGTTTGAATGACAGTGATGATTGGTGTAAAACTGTAAGCAACTGGATTTCAAACTGGTCGAACGCCTCTTCATCCGTTAAAGTTGCCTCAGAAAAAATAAACGCATAAATGGCTGTTACCGCCGATGAGTTAGGAACTCAGGACATCAAAAAACTCTTGATAAAACAAGCGGTTCCGTCTTCTATTGGAATTTTATTCATGTCGGTTAATATTTTAATCGACACCATTTTTGTTGGGCAATGGATTGGCACTTTAGCTATTGCAGCGGTAACCGTGGTCTTACCCATCACCTTTTTGATTTCTTCTTTGGGAATGGCGATTGGTGTGGGCGGAGGTTCTGTACTTTCCAGGGCATTGGGAGCCAATCATAAGGAAAAAGCATTGCATACCTTTGGCAATCAAATCATGATGACTTTTTTATTGGCATCTGTTTTTGTGCTATTTGGTCTTTTTTTCAGTGACGAAATGTTGATGCTTTTTGGTGCGAAAGGAACCATAATGGAACCTGCAAAAGAATTTTTCTTTCCCATCATTATAAGTGTTCCGTTTTTGGCACTTTGCATGATGGGAAACAACGTAATTCGTGCAGAAGGCAAGGCAAAATTTGCCATGGTCGCCATGATTATTCCCGCTTTTATAAATATTTTATTAGATATTATTTTTATAAAATACCTGAATTTAGGAATGTTTGGTGCTGCTTTGGCTACAGCCATATCCTATTTCACCTGCTTCTTATTTGTATTTTGGTTTTTTTATTTTAAAAGTGAACTAAACCTAAAAGCCAGACATTTCAAATTCAACATTCCTATTGTAAAGGAAATAACCGAATTGAGTTTTGTAACTTTTTCGAGGCAAGGAGTCGTGAGCATTTTAGCGATAATCCTGAATCATACTTTATACACGCACGGCGGTGAACATTCCGTTGCTATTTATGGAATTATCAGCAGAATGTTAATGTTTGCTTTGTTTCCAATTCTGGGAATTACGCAAGGTTTTTTACCAATTGCAGGCTTTAATTATGGTGCTGAAAATTATGAAAGAGTCAAAGAAAGTGTGCAGCTTTCGATAAAATACGCAGTCTTTTTAGCCACTATTATTTTTGTGGTTATTCTAATTTTTGCCAAACCTATAGTCGCTATTTTTACTACAGATCCACTCGTGATTGCCCAAACTCCGGAAGCGTTGCGCTGGGTTTTTGCGGCTTCGCCAATCATAGCCGTTCAATTAATTGGTGCGGCTTATTTTCAAGCTGCGGGAAAGGCAAAAAAAGCATTGCTTTTGACCTTAAGCAAACAAGGATTTTTCCTAATTCCGTTAGTGCTGATTCTACCAAATTTTTTAGGTATTTTTGGGGTATGGATTGCATTCCCAATTGCTGATATTTTATCAACACTATTGACTGGCTATTTTCTAAAAAAAGAAATGAACACAAAACTGATTCAAACTAACGATGGAATACTATAATTACCTTAAATCCTTACACCTCATCTTTGTAATCACATGGTTTGTAGGTCTATTTAATATTGTACGCCTATTTGTTTACCAAATAGAAGCGGCAGATAAACCCTCGCCTGAAAAAGAAATTTTACAAAAACAATTTAAAATAATGACCTATCGCCTGTGGTACATTATCACTTGGCCATCAGCAGTTTTAGCCAGTGTTTTTGCTTTTTGGATGTTGTTTTTTACTGATTTAGGTAATGCTTGGTTAAAAATGCCCTGGATGCATGTAAAGCTTGGCTTCGTATTTGTGTTGTATTTATACCATGCAAAATGCCATCAAATTTTCAAGCAATTGCAAAATAATCAAGTCAATTATACTTCAAACTTCATGCGTTTGTGGAATGAGGGTGCAACAATAATCCTTTTTGCAGTGGTTTTTTTAGTAATTTTAAAAAATGCTTTTAACTGGATTTATGGTGTAATAGGAATAATTTTGTTTTCTGTTTTGATAATGCTAGGCTTTAAATTTTATAAAAAAATCAGAGAAAGAAATCAATCTTAATATGTTTAAAAGCTTCAAAATAGCAATGCTTTCGTTACGAATCAGGATTTTCCTTTCGATGATTGTATTAATAGTAATGGCTTCTGTTTTATTGGCTTCCATTTCTATTATTCAGTTTAAAAACGAAGCCAAGGAATACCATCAAGAACGTCTGGAACGCAAAGAAAATGCAGTGAAAGAGCATATCTATTATGTGCTTTCCACAACTACGTATCCGTTGACATCAGGGAATTTAGATTTAATTTTTAAAGATAAAATTCACGAATTAGCACAAATTCATAACATTGAAATCAACATTTACAGTCTGGATGGAAAGTTGTTGAAATCATCAAAAGAATCGTTTTCAGTAGACAAAGTATCTCCTCCTATCCCAAAATACATCCTGAAATTAGTTCGTTCCTCTATTGAAAAAAGATACGTGGACATTAAAACCATTGATGGGATTAAGAGTCTTTCCTCATACAGCCAAATAAAGGACGACAAGTTTAAACCGCTTGGTATTTTAAATTTACTCTATATTGAAGACGATGAATTTTATAAAAATGAGTTAAATAGTTTTCTTATCAGTTTGGGACAAGTATATTCTTTTATGCTTATCGTCGCATTTGCATTGGCCTATTTTCTTTCTACATACATCACAAAATCATTAAAAACAATCTCAGACAAATTAAGTGAGACGAGTTTGAATCAAAAAAACGAAAAAATTGTTTTGGAAGCCAGCAGCAAAGAGATTAATCTTTTGATAAAAGCGTACAACGGAATGGTGGATGAACTGGAGAAAAGTGCCATCAAACTAGCGCAAAGCGAACGTGAAGAAGCTTGGCGCGAAATGGCGAAACAGGTGGCACATGAAATCAAAAATCCGCTTACGCCAATGCGATTAACAGTGCAGAGTTTTCAGCGAAAATTTGATCCGACTGATCCCAATGTAAAGCAGAAAATGAATGACTACTCCGAAACTTTAATTCAACAAATTGATACGATGAGTGCAGTTGCTTCGGCTTTTTCGAATTTTGCATCGATGCCGGCCCAGCAAAATGAAACCTTAAACGTGGTGGGAGTAGTAGAACTTGCGATGGATATTTTCAACGAAGAATACATTGAATTTCACAGTGATTCTCCCGAAATTATTTCGAAAATTGACCGAACACAACTTATCCGAATTATCACAAATTTAGCGAAGAATGCCATTCAGTCCATTCCGGAACAGCAGGAAAACAAGTCTATCATTGTATCGGTAAAAAAAGAATTAAACAACGTTCTAATTACTGTTGCCGATAACGGAATTGGCATTCAGCCCAAAGACATCGACCGTATATTCGAACCAAAATTCACTACTAAAAGCAGTGGAATGGGTCTTGGTCTTGGTATTATAAAAAACATTATTGAAAATTATAAAGGAACAATTACCTTTGAAACTGAATTAGGAAAAGGAACTACTTTTATTGTCTCACTTCCAATAATTAACACCTAAAAATACAATTATGAATTACGAAAACATTTTAATTGCAACTGAAAATAACATCGCAACGATTACCATTAATCGTCCTACAAAACTAAATGCTTTGAATGTTGCAACTATTTCTGATTTGAACAAAGCTTTCAAAACATTAGGAAAAAACAATGAAATTCGTGCTATTATTCTAACTGGAAGCGGTGAAAAAGCATTTGTAGCCGGAGCTGATATTTCTGAATTCGCCAATTTTTCGATTGAAGAAGGAATGCAATTGGCGGCAGAAGGGCAAGAAAAATTATTTGATTTTATAGAAAATTTAAAAACTCCGGTCATTGCAGCTGTCAATGGTTTTGCATTGGGTGGCGGATTAGAATTAGCCATGGCATGTCATTTCAGAGTGGCTTCGGAAAATGCAAAAATGGGATTGCCTGAAGTTTCGTTGGGCGTAATTCCGGGTTATGGAGGGACACAACGTTTGCCACAATTGATAGGAAAAGGGCGTGCAATGGAAATGATAATGACCGCAGGAATGGTAACCGCACAGGATGCTTACAGAACTGGACTGGTGAATCACGTAGTCCCTGAAGCAGAACTTTTAGACTACTGTGTGAGTGTGGCCAATAAAATAATAAAGAACTCTCCTTACGCTATTGGTAAAGCCATCAAAGCGGTAAATGCTAATTTCAAAGAAGGCAAAAACGGCTATGAAACCGAAATAAAAGCTTTTGGAAAATGCTTTGGAACTGAAGATTTTAAAGAAGGAACAACCGCTTTTTTGGAGAAAAGAAAAGCAGTGTTTACTGGGAAATAATAACAAAAGAGAACCACATTGGTTCTCTTTTTAGTTTATAAGTGATTATCAATTTAAAATAATCTTTCCTTAAAAAGGGATTGTTTGGTTTACAACACTTAATTTTACAGACCCGTTTCGGAATATAACACACCATCTAAAATTAAACTTATGTCCTTCCAACCTGTATTTGCACTTTTCTGGGAAAAGGTAAAAGAAAGCATCCAAAATGGAACTTACGCCAAATTAACACTTGCCAAAACCATTGGCGATACGGAACTGAAAAATATTTATGTCCGCCCCGTTTTACTGGAAAATGACGTTTTTAGTCTTTCGGTTATGGCGCGTTACAAAACCGAAGAAGTAGAAAGTTTCCATACGCTTGACGAAGCTTTTATTATATTGGCTCCGTATATGAAT
This sequence comes from Flavobacterium glycogeni, assembly GCF_048286775.1. NCBI lineage: Bacteria > Pseudomonadati > Bacteroidota > Flavobacteriia > Flavobacteriales > Flavobacteriaceae > Flavobacterium > Flavobacterium glycogeni. Next base: position 71,656 of record NZ_JBLVPV010000009.1, on the reverse strand, counting down.
AACCCGTTTTTAACCGCTTTGCTGTTTACAACGGAGAATGACATCACCTTTAAACTCAATAAAAAAAGAGTGGGAAGCATTATTGAGCAAGCGCCAACTTTTAAAAACGCTTCAGATGTGATTTTGGAAATGAAAGCAAAAGGAATTATCTAAAAAAATGATTCCCGTTGTAGAGACGTACGATAGAGACGCACTGCAGTACGTCTCTACTACAATTCCCCTTCCCATTCTGCATAAAACTGCGCCAGAAATCCTTCCATATAACGGTGTCTTTCTTGTGCAATTTGCTTTCCGGTCTCGGTATTCATCTTATCTTTCAAAAGCAATAACTTTTCATAAAAATGATTGAGCGTTGGAGAATCGTTCTTCTTGTATTCCTCCTTGGTCATGCTGGAATTTGGAGCGATTTTAGGATCGTAAAGCGCTCTATTTTTAAATCCGCCATAATTGAATGTTCTGGCAATTCCAATGGCGCCAATCGCATCCAAACGGTCTGCATCCTGAACCACATCCAATTCTATTGAAGAGAATTTCTTTTCGAAATTGCCGCCTTTGTACGAGATGTTGTCAATGATATTCACCACATGCGTGATGATTTCTTCGTCAACATTTTCTGATTCCAAGAATGCTCTTGCTATTCTTGGCCCAACGGTTTCATCACCGTCGTGAAACTTACTGTCGGCAATATCATGAAGCAAAGCCCCAAGTTTAACAACAGTGGTATCACAAACTTCATTTTTTGAAATCAGAACAGAATTTTTAAACACTCTTTCGATATGGAACCAGTCGTGTCCGCCTTCGGCATTTTCTAGTTTTTCTTTTACAAAAAGAATCGTTTTGCTTATTAAATCAGGGTTTGTCATTGTTTATATACTTTTAAAAAAAATGTTGAATTTCAAAGTTCTCCAACTTCAAAATTCAACATCTCATTCTTTATTTAGAATTCAAAAATCTATCTTACTAAAGCTGGCTCCACCCATTTGAAGATATGCGACTCTTTTGGAATCACTAATCTTTCCGATATTTTCGCCATTCTTCCCGGTAATTTCATCAAGTAATCACGAGCTTTTTCTGCCTCATCTGTCAAACCGGAAATTTTATCGATTTCCCATTTGTCTATTAGTTTTTGCATGATATCCACATAATCCGCCGCAGTGTAAACCCCAATTCGTTGTGCCGAATCAGAAAACTGTTCGAAAGCTGTGCTTATCTTTTCACCAGATTCTCTCAAGAAATGCGCAGGCATAACGATTTTTGCTTTCATCATGTATTGAAACGCAAGCATCATTTCACTTGGATCAACTTGAAAAATGCGGTTTACAAATTCGCTGTACGCATGATGATGGCGCATCTCGTCTCCGGCAATCATTTTGCACATTTTAGACAATTTGTTATCGCCATATTTCTTAGCCATTTGCGCCACTCTGTTGTGAGAAACATAGGTCGCTAATTCTTGAAAACTGGTATACACAAAGTTTTTGTATGGATCTCTTCCGGTTCCAATATCAAAACCGTCGTTGATAAGGTGTTGTGTCGTGATTTCTACTTCACGCATGTTCACACGACCTGATAAATACAAATATTTGTTCAATAAATCGCCATGACGATTTTCCTCTCCAGTCCATTGTCTGATCCATTTAGACCAACCGTTTCGCTCTACATTATCAATTCCGTCTACGTCCATTAACCAGGATTCATAGGTTGGTAAAGCTTCCTCAGTAATCGTGTCACCTACTAAAGTCACCCAGAAATCATACGGTAATTCTTTTGCAATTTCACGTAATTCTTTGACCTCATCAAAAAAAGTATCGCTTTGAGAATTAGGCAAAAAATCAGTTGGTTGCCATATTTTCTCCACTGGAATTAGATACTGATCGACAAAGCTGTCTACGTTTTTTTCCAAAAACTGCATTACTTCTAATCGAATGTTTTTTATTGACATTATATATAAATTAAATTTTTATTCCTTGAACAACTGCTGTTTCTGTTTTTTCCATTAGATCCGCAAAATTATAATCTTTAACCGCTAATGGTTTATGAACTACAAAGGTAAGGCGATTTCCTAAACCTAAAGGAAAAAACCCGTATTTAACTATTTTCCAAGAATTGTTTATGCTTACTGGAACCACGTATGCCGATGGCGCATATTTACATAAAATTTTCAAACCACTTTGAGCAAACTCTTTTGGTTTACCAGTCTTGCTTCGTGTTCCTTCCGGAAAAATAACTGCAGAACGGTTGTGTTTTTCAATATATTCTGACAATCCTTTGATGGCCGGAATGGCTTGTTTGGGATCTTTACGATCGATAAGAGCAGAACCTCCATGACGTAAATTAAAAGATACACTTGGGATGCCTTTTCCTAATTCTTTCTTACTGACGAATTTACAATGAAATCGGCGGAAAAACCAAATCATAGCAATAATATCGTACATACTTTGATGATTCGACACAAAAATCAGTGGAACATTTTTAGGGATGCTTTCTATGTTTTCAAATTTGTATGTTGTCCCCAAAAGGTTGGTGCATTTCAATAAGAAAAAATTCAAATAATCGACACTTTTTTTATGGGCTTGATAACCAAAAACATTGAAGCAAACCCACTGAATTGGATGAAATATAACCAATGTAAGACTGAAACATAAATAATAAATTACGGAAATGGGATACGAAATTAGTTTTTGCATGCTTTAAAAATTTGCCACAAAAGTAAGAAATATATTTTTAGCCCGATTTAAATCGGAAACAATATACAGGCTCAACGTTTAATCGTAACTTTGCCAATCAAAATCTATGTCTTTTTTCTATTAAAATGAACTTCACTTACCCAAAAAACGAAAAGCTAAAAAGTAAAATCACCATTGGATTATTGTTTACCGAAGGGAAATCAGTATCGAAATATCCGTTGCGATTGGTATATAAAGCCGGTTCTTTTGACAAAAGTGAAAAAATAAAAATGGGCGTTTCGGTTTCCAAAAAGAATTTTAAGAAAGCCGTAGACCGCAATTATTTCAAACGTGTGTTGCGCGAAACCTACCGTCTCAACAAACACTTATTGATTGACAATCTGGACCAACCGTATTCCTTTATGTTTTTTTACCAAACTAAAGACCGGTTGACGTATGCCGAAATTAATACCAAAACCATTCAATTGTTTGAGAAGTTTTTGCTTCAAATAAAAAAAGAAGAGTAGCAATTCTATTTTTTGTATTTTTAGCATTAAAATTTAATGTTTATGAAATCAATAGCCTTGTTTTTTCTATTAATACTTTCTTTTTCCAGTTGTAAAAAAGCCGAGGCTGATTTAGACATGAAAGTATCGGCTATCAAACTTCCTCCAAAAGAAGCTTCAGCTGGCAATGCTCTTTATGACAAAGCCGATTTAAATGCGCCGGCAAAAGAAACTCCTCAAAGCATTGAACAAAAAATCATCAAAGAAGGCAATCTTCGTTTTCAAACCAATGATTTAACAGCCACTTATAATCAAATACAAAATGCAGCAAAGAGCCATAATGCTACTATTCAAAATGATACGGAAGGCAAAGATTATGAGTCTGTTTTTAGAAGATTAATCATTCGTGTTCCTAGTAAAAATTTCGATTTGTTTTTGAAAGACATTTCAAAAGGAGTTGCTTATTTTGACAATAAAGAAATATCATCTCAAGATGTAACCGCTGAATTTATTGACATTGATGCTCGATTAAAAGCTAAAAAAGTACTTGAAAACCGTTATCTCGAACTTTTGAAAAAAGCAAATAAGGTTACCGAAATGTTGGAAATTGAAAAACAACTTTCCTCCATTCGTGAAGAAATCGAAGCAAAAGAAGGCCAGTTGAACTATATGCAAAACCGGGTTTCATTCAGTACAATTACTGTAGAATTCTACAAATCTATCGCTGAAGAAAGTGGCGTAACAGCCTCTTATGGAATGAAAATTTGGACTGCTATCAAATCGGGATTCAATAGTATGTCGAGTTTATTTATAAATTTACTCAGTATTTGGCCGTTTATCATTATCCTGTTTGCTATAGGTTACTTTATTAGAAAAAGATTTAAGACAAAAAAAATATAAAACAATGTATTCTTTCTTCAAAAAAAAATTCATCCTTCCCGTTGTCGCTTCGGCATTTCTGTTTATTGGTGCTAGTTTCAAAGATGATTTTTTTGAAATCGCCAAGCAAATCGAGATATTCACGACCCTTTTCAAGGAATTGAACCGGAATTATGTCGATGAAACGAATCCTGGGGAATTAATGGATAAAGCCATCAAAGGGATGCTGGCCAATTTAGACCCTTACACCGTTTATTTCAACGAACAGGATGTGGTGCGATTCAAGATAAACAACACTGGAGAATATACCGGAATAGGCGCTTTATTGACTCGAAAAGAAGATAAATTAATAGTCAAGGAAGCGTATAAGAACTTCCCTGCGGATAAAGCGGGTCTTAAAGCAGGTGATGAAATTACTCAAATAGGCGATGTACTATTATCTGATTTCAAAGAAGATGCTTCACAGCTTTTTAAAGGTGCGAAAAACACTAAAATCGACATCAAATACATCCGACAAGGGAAAATGAACACTACTCAAATTGTCCTTGACGAAGTCGAAATTAAATCGGTTCCCTTTTTTGCAAAAATAGACGACAAAACCGGATATATTGTATTGTCTCATTTTAACAAAAAAGCGTCCTTCGAAACCAAAGAAGCATTGGAACAATTAAAAAAAGATGGCGCTGAACGAATTATATTGGATTTAAGAGACAATCCGGGAGGACTTTTGAATGAAGCGGTGAATATCTGTAATCTCTTTGTTCCAAAAAATGAAATCATTGTTACTACAAAATCAAAAATAGAAAAACACAACAGTACCTATAAAACGAGTAAAGATCCTGTAGACACTGAAATTCCTTTGATCATTATTGTCAATGGCAGAAGTGCTTCGGCATCAGAAATTGTGGCTGGCGCCTTGCAGGATCTAGATCGCGCTGTGGTGGTAGGAAGCCGTAGTTTTGGAAAAGGATTGGTGCAAAGACCGGTGGATTTAACCTATGGAACGCAACTAAAAGTAACCATTTCGCGCTATTACACGCCGTCAGGAAGATGCATTCAGGCCTTGGATTATGCTCACAAAGACACAAACGGCAAAGCTATAAAAACAGATGAGAAAAATTACAATGCTTTTAAAACCCGAAAAGGAAGAACAGTTTATGACGGCGGTGGTATTCAACCCGATGTGGAACTGGAAGAAGCAAAATCAAGTCCGATAACGGATGCTTTGATAAAAAATGACGGGATTTTCAATTACGTAACTAGTTATTATTATAAAAACCCCGATTTAGGAAATCGTATTCCTACCGTTACTGATACTGATTTCTTGGATTTTAAACAGTTTTTAAAAGTACAGAAATTCTCTTTTGATACCGAAACGGAACTCGCTTTGAAAAACACTTTGGCTATAGCCAAAAAAGAAAAAATAGAGGAATCCATCCTTACAGAATACCAACAACTGCTTAGTGCGCTTCAGAAAAGTGAGAATGCTTTATTGGATAAAAACCAAAAAGAAATTAAAAATCTAATTTTGAATGAAATCATTAAACGCTATCAATATCAAGAAGGATTGTATCAATATTACATAAAAAACAACTCCGAAATTAAGAAAGGAGTTAGTATTTTGAACAATAACTCCGAGTATAAGACTATTTTAAAAATATAATGAAAAACTTATTTAGTCTACTATTCCTGTTGTTTTTTGGTTATCTATCCGCTCAGAGTAAAACCGCAGAAACCGTATATTTTGAATTTGACAAATACAATCTTTATAACGACCAAGTACAAACTATAGTCGATTTTATAAAAAGAGTAGATACTACAAAAGTCGAATCCATACAGATTTATGGGTATTGTGACGATAGGGGCGATAATGATTACAATTATAAATTATCGGACAATAGAGTAAAAACCGTTCAAGATATCCTGACTTCTAATGGTTTTAATAAAAACAAAATTGTTATTATCGAAGGGAAAGGTCGGGTGATTTTAACCAATGATCCATTTGAGAATTTAAACGAAACCCGTTCCAAAAACAGACGTGTTGACTTGTTTCTTGTTAAGAAAAATAGTTTTGGAAAAGGAATTTATAACTCTTTTCAGGACAACCTCAAAGTTGGGGATCGAGTCTACTTAGACAATATTTTATTCCCTTTGGGGAGCAGCAAATTAACCGAACAATCCAAACTGGAATTAGACAAAATTTCAAAGCTTTTACAAAAACAAAAAAACGTACAATTCGAAATTAAAGGACACGTATGTTGTACTCCCAATTATTATAATGATGCCATCGATAAAGACAGTCACGAAAGGAAACTTTCTTTGAATCGAGCCAAAAGCGTATACAAATACCTCATATACAAAGGCGTAAACAGCCTTAGAATGAAGTATATAGGAAGTGGCAACAAATTCCCTACGGGTCTGGGAGAAGCGCTAGACCGAAGAGTAGAATTTCTTATTGTAAAAATTTAGCTACTCTCTTTTCATCTCAATATGCGGAATATCATCTTCGAGATACATTTCGCTGGTTTGCACAAATCCGTGGTTTTCGTAGAATTTTTTTAGATACAATTGCGCTCCAATAGTGATTTTGCTTTCGCCAAAATGCAAAGCGATTCCGGCAATTGATTCTCGCATTAAGTCATGTCCCCATTTCCTGTCGCGATAATTGGCATCAACAGTTACCCTTCCGATAGAAGCATTATCAAAACTGATTCCGGGTTTGAATAATCTGGAATGAGCGACAATTTTGCCTTCAAATTCGCCTATAAGATGTAACGCTACTTTATCTTTCCCGTCAAGATCAAGATAAACGCAATTTTGCTCCACTACGAAGATCTCACTTCTTAATTGCAACAAATCGTATAGTTCGTGAACCGTTAGTGCGTCAAACGCCTTAATTTTCCATTCTAATGCCATGTATTATTTGTTTTTAATGTTGATTATAATTTTCGTTCGTCAGTTCGAGTGATTTTTAAAGCTAAACAAATTTTATTTGCAAACTAAAATACTCTGCTTTAAAAATTGTATCGAGAACCGTTGAGTACTAAAACTTCTCGATACATTTTTGGCTTATTAACATCTGTTTTCAAAACCTTATCCCTTCAAGCCAAAAACACTCGAAGAGACGACCAGTACATTTTTTCAGTAAGGAAAGACAAAAATTATCTTTTCAATACATCTACTGATTTTATAATAGCTTCCAGTTCATGCATGAGATCACGTTTTTCTTTGGATGGCGCGTAGCAAAAACCTTCTAAAACCAGAACTCGATTGTATTCCTTATCGAGGATGGCATAATTGATAAAAGGACCCGACATGAAATCATTGTTTAACTCCCAAGTTCCCTTCGTTTCAAAGGTTTCTTTATCATCAAGAGTAATCTTGAAAAGATAAGGTGCGTAAGCCTCTTCAGTAATCATATTAGTATCAGGCTCGGTTCCGCTGATGTATAAATTCCCGATGGAATCTCGCATTTTAATAATGCTGGAGATTAAATCAGCGTCTTTTTTAATCGCGCTTAAAGGAACTTGATAAATTAAAAGACTCGTGTTTCCGCCGATAATTTCCTTTTTTAACCACATAAAATTGCTTTTGTGAAGCACGTAGGCGTAACCGGAAGGAACCTGCAATGTGATATGGAATTTATTCGAAATTACCTTAGGATCAATATGGGATTGATCATTGATTCTCTGGCTTTCAGCGATTTCTGCCTGCTTGATCAGCTGAATCATTTTGGGTGCATTTTTTTCAATGCTTGCTATAATATCCGCGCTTGTTTTACCGGAAATATGAAATACATTCTGAGGAGATGCATATTGATCTTTAGCGATCTCAAATTTATTTATTTCGCCTTTCTTTACCACAATAATCGCTCGGGTATCAGTCATAAAACCTTCCAAAAGCTTAACTGGATATTGATTTATGTTGAACAGCGGTTCTTCTTGTGGCAATCCAATTACTGGCGATGCAAACTTGTTTCGAATGCTGTCTCCTACATCACCATTCCATAACTGATCCTCAATAATAACTGAAATAGTATTGATTTTTCCCGAAGTTTTTCGCGGCAAAGATTCATTTTCCTTTTTACAGGAAAACAACATCAAAGAAATCAGAAGAAATAAAAAATGGGCTTTATTCATTGCTATTCAATTATAAAATAAAACCCAAATTTATAGAAGTTTATCGTATTATCCGTTTATTTTTAACTTCATTCCGGGCTTGAGTTCTTCACTGCGAATAATACCGTTCCATTTTTTTAAATCAGAAATGGTTACTCCTGGATATTTTTTAGAAATACTATACAAGGAATCTCCTTTTTTCACATAGTAATCAATCGCTTCTTTCTTAGAGGAATCGGTGCTATTTGTTTTTTTCTTAAATGAACTTACCGTTGCTTTATTCGTATTGATGACTATTTCATCTTTGGCAACAATCAAAGTGGCGCCGATGCCAATCGTATTATCCGGTAAATTATTCCATTGTTTTAAATCCGCTAATGAAGCTCCGAATTTTTTAGCGATATCCCCTAAATTATCTCCTTTTAAAACTACATATTCAATGTCTTTTCGTTCCGGACCTGAAACTAATTCTTCTTTACTGTCTGACGCTTTTTTTACAACTTGCAATGAAGTTCCTAATTGTACATTATCATTTGAAAGGTGGTTCCATTCTTTGATTTCGGCAACGGTAACGTCATGTTTATCGGCAATTATACTCAGATTATCTCCGCGTTTTACTTTATAATAGGTTGTTTTGGATCCCGCAATTTTCTGAATCGCGTAATTTGCAGTGTCCTTCACAGCCATTGCTTTTTCAATCTGAAATGGCTTTTCGCGCTTGCTTAATTCATATTGAGTGTAGGCGTAAATCTGGTTTTCATTTGACGCAAAAACGGCTATTTTTTCTTGTGGTAATCTCAAATAATGATTTTCATCGTGATAAAACGGAATCACATTTAACTTATAGGACGGATTCAAAACCTGCAATTGCGCCACCGGAACATCCAACAAATCAGATATTTGCTTGAACGTCATCTGCTTCTTAATCATAATAGTATCTGTGGCAAAATGCTTTACTGAGGCTCTGTTGGGAATAATTCCGTGCTCTTTATGGTATTCATAAATGTACATTGTAGCAAGAAAAGCGGGTACATATCCTTGTGTTTCTTTAGGAAGATTTTTTCTGATGTTCCAATAGTTTTGCTGCCCTCCAGAACGTCTAATGGCTTTTGCAACATTACCCGGACCAGAATTATAAGAGGCCAAAACTAAATCCCAATCGCCAAATATTTTATACATATTTGTCATGTATTGCGCCGCGGCTTCACTGGCTTTCAATGGATCGCTGCGTTCATCAACATACGAATCAATTTTCAACCCATATTGTTTTCCGGTTTGATACATAAACTGCCAAAGTCCTGTGGCACCCATTTTAGAAACTGCTTTTGGATTCAAAGCCGATTCTACAATAGCCAAATATTTTATCTCCAAAGGAACATTTTGCTTCGCCAAAGCTTCTTCAAAAAGCGGGAAATAATATTCTGATGTGCCCATCAAGCGCTCAAAAGATTTCTTTCTGTTTTTTAGAAATGATTTAATGATATTTTCCAGACCTTGATTGTACTCAATATTAAAAGGTGATTTGGCATCCATTGCCGCCAGTCTTTCTTTCAAAAGGGCAGTAGGTAATTCATAATCCACTATTTGGTCCATATTAATGTTCTTAATATCTTCCGATAGGTTGTTGTATAAATCTAAGTTTGTCAATTCTTTCATCCACAAACTGTCCACACAAGATGCTAAGTCATCTTTTATGAAGGTTTTCTTGATGGAATCTAAATAGGATAATTTTGTTTCTACTTTTGCGAAGTCTTTATTTACAACTGTTTCTTGCGAAAATAAATGCACGGATGCTAATAGAAAAAACGATAGGGTGGTATTTTTTATATTCATATTTTTACGATCAAAGACCTATATTTCAAATGATTACAAAGCTTGTTTTTACAAACTTAACAGGTTTAAACTAAAAAATTCTATAAATGTTGTTAAAAATGCAATCTTTCGTTCATTTGTAAAGAATTTTCAGTGGTTTTTGAGGCAAAAATCCCTTTAAAAAATCAATTCTTGAAATTTAACACAAAAAAACCTCAGCGATAAATAGTATCACTAAGGTTTTCATTGAATTCTGATACCGTTTTTAATTTGAAATCATTACAAATCAAACGGTTTGTATTTGTTTAGCAATAGCTGTATTAGTCAAGAATAGCTGCTATTCCAGGCAATGTTCTGCCTTCAAGCATTTCTAACATGGCACCACCACCAGTTGATACGTAACTCATTTTTTCTTCCAGACCAAATTGTTTTACCGCTGCTACAGAATCTCCTCCACCTACAAGTGAGAACGCTCCGTTTGTAGTTGATTCAGCAATGAAGTTCCCCAAAGCGATCGTTCCATTAGCAAAATTTTCCATTTCAAAAACACCTAATGGGCCATTCCAAAGGATTGTTTTAGAATCCATAATTACTTTTTTGAAGTTTTCCAAAGATTTTGGTCCTGCATCCAAACCTTGCCATCCATCAGGAATTGCTGAAACGTCAACAATTTGAGTATCGGCAGTATTTGAAAAAGCATTTGCAGCCACAACATCAACCGGAATGTGAATTTGAACTCCTTTTTCCTTAGCCAATCTCAAGATTTCCAATGCCAATTCTTGTTTGTCATCTTCACAAATAGAATCTCCAATTTTACCTCCTAATGCTTTCACAAAAGTAAATGTCATTCCACCACCAATAATCATGTGGTCTACTTTGTCCAAAATATTCTCAATAACCGTAATTTTAGAAGAAACTTTAGATCCACCAAGAACTGCTGTTACTGGTTTTTCACTGTTTTTCAAAACTTTGTTTAAGCTTTCGATTTCTTTAGCCAATAATAATCCGAAACATTTTTCAGTTGGAAAGAACTGAGCGATAATTGTAGTCGAAGCGTGTGCTCTGTGCGCCGTTCCAAAAGCGTCATTTACATAAATATCACCAAGTGACGCTAATTCTTTTGCGAAAGCAACATCTCCAGCTTCTTCTTCGTCATGAAAACGTAGATTTTCTAATAATAAAACTTCTCCTGCCTGTAATTTTTCCGCAGCAGTCGCAGCTTCTGAACCAATACAGTTTGAAGCAAACTGAACCGGTACTCCAAGCACTTCTGAAGTTGTTTTCAGGATGTGTTTCAATGAATATTTCTCTTCAACACCTTTTGGTCTGCCTAAATGTGACATCAAAATTACGCTTCCGCCTTGAGCAAGAATGGCATCAATTGTAGGTTTTGCCGCTTCGATACGGGTCGCATCCGTTACGTTGAAATTTTCGTCCAAAGGCACATTAAAATCAACACGTATTATTGCTTTTTTAGTTGCAAAATCAAAGTCATTTAAAGTTTTCATCAGGTATTTTTTTAGTTTGTTTTTTGAAAGAAAAACAAATATAGAACTTTTAAATTATTAATAAATTTGAAAAACTTAGAAAAAAACAGCTTTTACCAACGAAATCGTTGTAAATCTTTTAAAAGTTTAAGAGTTATGAGTTAGACGTTATGGGTTAGGCGTTAGGATTGTGGTCTAAACCTCATCATTTTTAATTCAGTCCTTTTGGGTTTTGGAATGAGGAATATTCGCTCAATCATTTCACCCTATAATCATTCCTTTACTATGACAAAGATACTGTACTAAAAATGTGTAAGTTAAAAGCTGAATGTTGTTCAGAAGTGTAGGGGTTAAACTAAAGTCACTAATCTTTAACGCATAACGCCTAACTTTTAACCCCTAACCCTCAACGGATAACCCGTTAATCGTGAACCGGACCTTGGGTACAAGGGCAATTACTGATGCCTTGAAGAAAATCAAGCCCGATGGTGATAACATGTGTACCGGCGTTGAATGCCCCTATCTGATTTAATGCTAATTGATACGAATAGCCAAAATAGAAATTAGATTTTTTTAGACCGACCATAGGTCCAACACTGTTTGGTTTTAACAATTGATCATTCAAGAAACGATACGACATACCCGCCCAATAATAGTCATTGTAGCGGTCGTAATGCCTGTATTTTACGTTAAAATCCGTACTAGAACGTTTATCACTTGCAAATAATTGATAGTAGACTGAGGGCTCAATATCAAATTTATTGTTATCCCCTTTGATAACATAACCCGAATATATCTGATAGTTACGAATCAAATCGGGTTCGATGCCTGAGAAATTCTCAATGTCTTTATTCAGAATGTTACTGGCATTGAAACTCATAAAAAAGCTCTTGTTTCTATACAAAAAACCTACATCAAAGTTGTTATTGGAATTGAAGCGGTTGTCGGTGATACTCGGGTCGAAAGTACCTGGTTTAGAATCTTCGATATCAATCTTAAAATTATTAATGTTGAAAGAAATACCAAAGGATAAATATTGTTTCGAATAATAATCTAAGATAATGTGGTGTGCAAATGAGACTTTGGCACCCGCTTGTCTGGTGTATCCGTTTTTGTCATTGTAAACAGACAATCCAACACCTGATTGATCGGCAATTCTAAAATCGGCGTAAATCGATTGGTTGTTGGGTGCGTCTTTAATCCCGACCCACTGCGTTAATCCGTTGGCGCGAATTCTTAGGTTATCTCCAATTCCCGCAAAGGTAGGAGAAACAACAAAAGGGTTGTCGGCCAAATACTGCGTAAAAACGGGCAAATTAAGCTCTTGACTGTAACCTGAAGTTACAGTCAAAAGAAAAATAGATATGATGAATTTTTTCATTTTTTGAATATTTTTTAAATAAGACAACCTGCTAAATCGAAACTATGTTATCTATAAAGGGTAAAGTGACCAACAAACTCACGTGCATCTTTCACGGCATTCAGTTTCAGAATATACCAGTAGTCTCCAGAAGGAAGTTCGGTTCCATTGTATTTCCCATCCCAAGATTGTCCTTGTCTAAAAGTGGCTAATTTACGGCCGTATCTATCAAAAACTAAAAATTCTAAGTCTTTATAATTTTCAGTTTTTAAAGGCTCCCAATTGTCGTTGGTTCCGTTTCCATCTGGCGTAAAAATAGTAGGTATTTCGATATCTATAAATTCAAAATACTCCTTAGCCGCAGCCACACAACCATTGGCATCGGTAACGGTAACAGCATAGTATCCAGATTTGTAATAGATATAGGAATTTTTGGTACCGGTAGATTCACTCTCAAAGATAAATTGGTAAGGTCTCGAACCACCCGTAGCGGTAGCCACAATTTCATTCAATCCGCCTAGTTTTAAGCTGCTGATTTCCAACTTATCAATCACATCGATAGTAAATTTTTGTGTGTCTTTCGAACATCCATTTTTATGGTCTACTCTAATAAAGTGCGTACCAGAAACCACATCCGAGAATACTTCACTTGATTGAGAAGGACCATCTACCAAACCATTCAAAACCAAAGTGTAAATCACATCGGCAGCGTTGGTTATACTAGCATCAAGAGTTACTGTTACGGTATTACTTGATTTGTTATCCAAACAACCGTACTCTACAATTGCAATCGGGTCTAATTTTACCGCCGCGTTCATGGCAACTGTTCTTTCATCATCACAACCGTTGGCATCTAGAATGTAAACCGTATGCTCGCCTCCTGATAATTTATCAAATGTATAAGGCATTTGAGCCAATGTAAGCGTTGTATAGTTCGGATTAGCTAAATTAACTTTCTTGTCTAAACTCACTTTATAAGGTCCTGTACCGTCTTTTATATCAATTGTAAAAGCACCATCCTTATCGCCATCACAAGCCTCTTCTTTTAGGATTTTGGTTATGGCACTAATCGGATTTGGTTCGGTAATTGTAACTTTTGATACTGGGAAAGGACAACCATTGGCATCTTGCGCATAAACATTATAAGTACCTGCACGCAGACCTACAAAAGTGTTTTTATCTACCGTTTGTCTCGCGTCTGGCGGATCGATAGAATACTGGTACTTCGCAGTTCCTCCACTTGGGGTAATTATTATCCTTCCATCATTCCCTCCATTACAGCTTACTGGTTTTGATGAAAAAGCTGCCGAAAATTTAGCAGTTGGTTCTGAGATTTTAGCTGGCTTAGAAACTGTAGCACAATCCCCACTAGCAACCGTTACTAAATAATTGCCTTTAGGCAGATCCGTGAAAACACCTGGTGAAGTTTGAGTAACTACAAATGGTAACGGAAGTCCCATATTGTCTGTCAACGTATAAATATAATTGCCCAAACCACCTTGGGCAGTAGCCACGATTCTGGCGGTTCTATCACCAAAACAAATGATTTTGGCATTCGATAAATCTAAAGAAAGCGACACATTTACAACTGGAATAAAACCAATTGAGTTCGAGACTGTACTTTTACAGCCATTCGAATCCTGAACAAAATAGCTATACGTAGTGGCTACAGTCGTTTTTGGCAGTGTAAATGTTATTGGAGATACAAAAGAAGTCCAATTAGTAACTCCGTCCACACTATAGGAATAAGTACCGTTTCCGCCCGTACCAGTTAACGTAATTTCTGGTTGCTGTACACAGTCTTCTACTGTTTTAACCACTAAGCCAGCCGTTACAACGTTTGGTTCACTGATCACAATATTCGCAGAAGCACTTGAACTACAACCCCAAGCATCGGTAACCGTAACAGTATATGTTCCTGCAGTTAACCCATTAAAGATAGGCAAAAGCTGACCAACTGCCGGCGGCACAGAAGCCGGAACCGTATTTAAGGTATACCAATAATTACTTCCTTGTCCTCCAGTAGGCACATCAACAATTATAGAACCGTTAGTGTCTCCCTTGCAAGCAAGCGAAAGTGTACTTGAAGCATTCACAATAGGCGTACTAATTGGTGTTGGGTTGTCTAAAACTACCGTATCAAAGTCAACGCAACCCTTAACATCTCTTACACTTACCGTGTAAGTGCCTTTTGACAATCCGGTAAAGCTAAATTGAGTTGCATTCCAATCTGATATAACTGTTGCGCCTAATTCTACTTTAAATTCATAACCACCATCCCATCCGCCAAGGGCAGATACAGTAATCGTACCGTCATCGTTGCCCGCAGCACAAGTAATTTCGGTGTGCTTAACGTCTATAGCAAGCGGCAGTAATGGACCATCAATGGTAAAGTTGTTCGTAACGGTACACTCCGGACTATTTTTTAATGTAGCCGAAACAGAATAAAGACCCGCTTTCAAACTTGAAATAGTAACAGGGACTACGTTTAGAGATGTACCCGAAATCGTATTTCCTAATTTATCCGTAATTACATAATCAAAAGGTCCTGCATCATCGACTGGAACTGGTTGTTGGTCTATCATAAACAAGGTTACATTTCCTTCTGAACCATCGGCGCAAATAACATCCGAAACCTTAGTTACTTGTAGTTCAAAAGTATTCGGGTTGTTTACATAATGCATGGTTTTTATGCTGCAACCTGTAACAGTATTTGTAACGGTGATTAAATAATCTCCAAGGGTCAATCCCGGAAAGAGACCAGTAGTATTAGTAGTAAGCGGAAACGTACTACCTGCAGTCTTCGCTTCGGCTGTATAGCTCAAAGTGGGTGCTACTCCTCCATTGGTAATTACGTTAACATCTACCTGAATCGTTTCGGTAGTAGCGGTACATGTAATGGCTTTTGTAACCGTAATGGCTGGGTCTGCAAAATCGATGCTTACAAAAGGATCAATTATTAAACTACCAACAGCCGTTTGTCCAGAGCATCCATTGTCATCCTTTACGACAATGCTGTAATCGCCACCAAGCAAATCAGTCTCGGTATATACATATTCCGTCGCAGGAGCTATAATTGTCCCTTGCTCCACTAAAGTACCGTCTCTGTAGACATCGTACGAAGTATAGTTTCCGGAACCTCCCGTTGGTGCTTTTACGGTTATCGTAGCATAATTGGTTCCGTTGGTAGTGGCGTTACAACCGTATGGAGTAACAATTGGAGCGACGGTAACCAAATCTATAGGAGCTGGTTCGTCTACAAGGATAGGTTTAGAATCCTTACAGCCTCTGGCAGAAATCACCGTAACCGTATATGTATCTTTAGGAAGATTCGTAAACACGTTGCCTACTAAAACAACACCTACAGGACTAGGACTAATGGTATAGGTATAAACGGGATTATTATTGGTACCCACTGGCGTAGTTGGGAGTGTCACGGTAATTGTTCCGTCGCTACCGCCATTACAGGACACGTCTTTTGGAGTTAATACTATACCAGTAACTAAAGTAGCTGCTTTCAAATCTACTTTTACTTCAAAAGTACATTTGGTCGTTATATCACGAACCGTGATTGTATGTTGGCCAACCGCCAATCCTGGAAACTTAATAAGAGCTCCATAGGCTGAGGCACCAATTTTATATTCATAATTTGTAGAACCACCTGCAGCTTCTACTTCAATACTACCATCATCTGCGTAACAGCTTGGAGGATTTTGAGCGATAACTTTTAAGGTCAAAGGCTCTAAAATCGTTATTTTATAAGGTGTCGCCACGTTCGTACAGCCGTTTTTGTCTTTTACGATGATATAATAATCACCCGGAGCCGACACTTCAAATGGCTGAACGGTTTGGTAACCTTGACCAAAGTCGAATTCAAAAGGACCAACTCCTGTAACTCCTGTGATTAAATCGATTGTGAAATGGTATTTACCTGACGCATCCGCACATTGGCTAACAACGTCTGCTTTTGCAATCGTTGGCAAAGGATCTAACGTAATAACTTGCGGATGGTTTACCGGACAGCCATTGGCATCCTGAACGTACACCATCCAGTCCATGTCTACCCCGTTGTTGGTGTCTATCTCCAATACTTTGTTGCTTCCAAAAACGGTTGGTGCAAGATCACCCGCTTTCACAACGGCATAACCATAGCTTTCGGTACCACCAGCGGCAGTAACGGTTATGGTTGCTTTTTTCTTATCACAATTAATGTTGGTGGCTTCGGAAGTGAAATCTAGCACTGCCACTGGCTGTTTAATCTCGAAATCAGTTACTGTGGCAACACAACCAGAAACCTTGTCTGTTACTGTGAATGTATATTTTCCTGCACTTAATCCAGTATAGGTAATCACATCACCAACTTGTGACGGAGTATTTGTAGCAGGAATAGTAGCTAAAGAATAAGTGTATTGACTAGCCGTGATATAATTACTTACCTCAAAAGAAACCGAACCCGTGCTATCTCCATAACAATACACATCGTTGCCCAGCTGTGGGATAACGCTAATTTCATTGGCTTTTTTAATTTCAATAGGTTTTTCAATGCTACAACCTATTATCAAATCAGTTACTTTGATTTGATAGCTGACATCTGGCTGTAAACCTGGGAACTCATTCGAGCCTAGGCCTGTTCCGGTCATGCTAATAGGAGAAATGATCTCATATTTATAAGAACCCGATCCGCCAGCTACCGCAGTAACTTTCACGGTACTTTCCTTAGGATTTGTGCTGCAATAAATAGGCGTTGCCCCTAAGGTCATTGTAGTTGGCGGGTTAAAAGCCACTACTGGAATAGAGCCATTAAACTCACAAGCATTAGCATCTAACACTTTATAAGTAACCGTTTGTGCGCTACTGACTGCAAATGTATTAGAAATATCAAAAGCTCCATCATTAAAACTATAGGTGTACGGAGCGGTTCCTGTAGTAGGAACTGCGATGGTAACCACAGCATCTTCAGGGGTGTTGCTTGCATTACAACCAAATAGTTTTACACTAGCAGTGGTAGTCAAAATAGCTGGTGTTTTAATTTCTACCTCTTGCTCTGCCGATGGACAATCTTTGCTGTCTTTAACTATAATCTTGTATTTGCCTGTAGGTAATCCTGTGATTTTAGCTAAAGGTTTGAAAACGCCTCCGTCAATATTGTATTTATAAGGCGCTAATCCGTCTTTTGGAGTAATGGTAATTGTTCCGTCTGAACTTCCAAAACAGCTTACTAAGGTTTCTATATGGGTGAAATCTGGAGTTGTTTTTGCGGTTATCGTAATTTTATCCGATTGGTCTGTACAGCCTTGGCTATCGGTGCTCACAAAATAATAATCGCCCGCAGTAGTAATACTTTGTATAAAGCTTGCCCCAAGAACTGGCGTACCTACTGCAGTTCCTGACGGCGCTGTTCCAGCATAAAGTTGGGTAGAATAAGGAGCTACACCAAAGTCAACCGTTATTTTAACCGTTGCGTCTGGGGATAAAGAGCAATCTAAATCCTTGGTACGCGTAGCGGTTTGCTCCAGTTGTTTTTCAATTTTGTAAGTCACAAAAGCCTCACAACCATTATCGTCTCTAATTCCTAATTTATAAGTACCCGGAGCTGTCAATGTAGCCGTCGATGTGGCTAAATCAGCACCGTCTAGGGTGTAGGTTTTCGAGCCTCCATAAACGGTGGTCAAAGGACCTAAATCAACTGTTAGATTGGCACCTGTGAAACATTGCTGCGCAGGCGCAATAATCGTTGGCATAACATCTTTCGTGATTGTAATGTTGTCAAAAGCAGTACAGCCATTGGCATCTTTCACATACACATCTACGCTCCAAGTCGTTACAGCACCCACGGTTACCCCATTGGTAAGCGTTGCTGTGTCAAGGTTTGTATTATCGCTAAAAACCGTTGGCACAGTAGGTCCTGCTTCCACAAAAGCATACTCATAGGTTGCCGTTCCTCCTGTTGGAGTCATTGTAACTAGACTATTAGTATTGTTACAATTCACATTCGAAGCCACAGCTGTAAGGCCTAAAACCATTGCGGGTTGTGTAATTGTAACCGGTTTAGTTATAGGACAATGAGTCGTATTGTCTGTTACTGTTACGTTATAGGTTCCTTCTTTCAGGTCTGTTAATGTAAAGACATCGTTCACCACCGTACTTTCCGTGAAAGTCAGCCCCGCTGGGTTGGTTACTACTGTAATGTCATAATTTCCGCTTGCGCTAAATCCTGATACGGTAAATTTTGCTTTTCCTGTAGCCGCATTAAAACAGTCTACATTGGCAGTCACTTCTTCTTGTAATTGTATTGGGATAACCGCAGCAATTTCGAGTGGTTTTTCGTCAATACAGCCCTTAGCATCCGTAACACGGAAAATATAATTGCCCGCAGCTACTGCAAGGAAAACATCGTTATCCGTTTGAGTAGCAATAACAATTCCGTCAGAACTTTTAGCCATTGTATAGGTAAATGGTGCTACACCATCCGTTTTATTCAAGCTTACCGTAGTGGTTTTATCGGTACAATCGATCACCGGCGTAAAACTAGGCGCTAAAGTTGGCGGTACTAATGCATTTACATTTACCGTTTGCTTTGCTGTAAAACAGCCATTGGCATCTTTTACAATAATATCATAATCACCGGCAATAGTCGTCTTGTGAACAGGATCAAAAGAATAATTCCCTCCGTTATTAAAACTATATTCCAAGTCACCCGTTCCACCAGAGGCGGTAACGGTGATTGTGGCTTGATTGGCATCATTATTAAGTCCGCACGTTAATTGAACTACGTCAATTTTTGTTATTACTATAGCCGCAGGATCTGTAAGAGTTACTGAGATCTTTTCTACACAGTCATCGGTGTCTTTTACATAATAATCAACCGGATTTTCTAGAGCGGTTTGGCTAAAGACATTGTTGGTATCATAGGTTCCGGCAATTCCTTTTTTATACTCATAACTTCCCGTTCCGCCTGTAGCGCTAACTATTACTTGGCCAGCAAAGCCCACACAAAGTGGCTGGGTTACATCTACCTTAGGTACAATTAGCTCTAAAGGGTCAATTTTTACAGTAGTCGTTTCAGAACAAACACCGTCAGATACTTCGAAGGTATAATCGCCGTCAGCTAAACCTGTAAAAATTCCAGAAGAGGCTCCTGTAGTATTGATGGTCGCTCCTACCGTGATTGCGTAAGTGTAAGTTGCAGCATTACCGCCTCCGGCCTTAACCGTTACCGTGGCATTGGGCGCTGGCGATTTACAATCTAAAGGTTTGGTTAAAGTAGGCGTCAGCGTTAATTGCTCGTTGATAACAAAAGGAGTCGAAGCCACGCAGCCATTGCCGTCTTTTAGGTTCAGGGTATATGTTCCCGGTAAGAGATTAAATTTAGGATCGCTTTTATAAGCCCCTTTTACCGCACCATTATCTACACTATAGGTTACTGGTCCAACAAGAACTGCGGTATTCCCTGTGATAGTTATCGGTAGTGGCGTTCCAGTATAACAAAGCGCGACTTGGGCACCAATTGTAGGAGTTGGATCTAGTTTTACCTCTACATCGGCTTTTATAATACAGCCATATGCATCTTTAGCGTACACATCATACTTTCCGGCATCTTTATAAAAAGTATTCGGATTAGCAAACGTAGTTGGAGCCATTGCACCATCTGCAACAATGGCATATTGATACGGGCTGGTTCCGTTCTGGGCAATAGCGGTTATGCTACCGGCATTGGTAGTACAACTATTGTCGTTTTTAGGACTGCTGGCGTTTAGTGTCAAAGCAGTAGCCGATTCAGTAATTCTAAAAGGAGCCGTCACGATGGCACAGCCATCATTAGAACCCGAAGTTTCGGTAACTAACACATAATAACTTCCAATCGCCAAACCTTTGATAAGTGGTAGTGAAAATTCAAATCCGAAATCAGCCACCGTTAATTTTCCAGGAACCACTGGCACTGAAACTAAATCGGCAGCCGGCACTGTGCCAATAGCTGAAATCCCTGTGGTTAGTAAGGTTGATGAGTTGAAAATTTCATATTTCACACCAACAGGCGTAGCATAATTATTGAGTATCGTTAAATCTACCGCTCCATTAGCGTCTCCTTTACATCGAATTGCTTTGCCAATTCCGGTAGCGGTTAGCGTAGATTGTGTTGGTATGGCATTTTTAAACTCTTGGTAGTAATAACATTTCGAAATCTCATCATACACGATAAAGCTATAGGTTACTCCCGGTATTAAGCCTGGGAATGTCGCTTTTTTACTTCCTGGAGGAGCTTCTTGCAACCAGTCCGTATCTCCAACAGTGTATTTAATTCCGGGTTTGAAGATGGCAAACCAAAAAGGACCAGCTCCGGAACCAGCTGATGTTATTGCTATTTCTGCAGAAGCAGTAGTTCCACAAGCGGGAGCTGCTCCAATTATTACAAGTCCTAAACCTCCGGGTGGCCTGGTAATTTCTATATTATCATCAGTCCAAGAGCAACCTTTACTATCGGTAACTACTATTTTGTATATACCGTAATCGATAATATCAAATTTTAAAGTTAATCCGGTACCTCCAACAACTCCAGTTTTTTGTTGCGGAGCATACCCCATATAACTTGTTAAATCAATAGTATAAGGGCCAGTTCCTTCGGTAATGCTGGTTATTTCAATTTTCCCTTTTGTCTCACCAGAATTATCTAAATTACAAGTAATACCTGTTGGGATATTAGTTACAGCAATTTTTTTAGGATCAACAATCTCGATGTCTCTAAAAGCTTCGCAACCTTTTGAATCGGTAAGGGTGACTCTATAAAAACCAGCCGCTAGGCCCGATGTTTGTACTCCTAAATCAGTTAGCAGTGTTGCATACGTATTATCCGTATATTGTTTTACATTAATTACAAAAGGCCCCATCCCTTGGGTGTTATCATAAGTAACGGTTATTGCGGCATTCGAATCTCCGTTACATAACACAGCAGTAGCCAGCACAATTGGGTTTAAAACGGGTTGAACGGGATCGGTAACGGCTACAGGCTCAGTTGTAAAAACACATAATTTTGTGTCGGTAATTTCAAACTTATAATTTCCCGCTGTAGCGAAAGTTTCCGAGAATGTTGCCGTAGCGCTGGTTTTTACAACGCCATCTGTTACTCCATCCTTATAAATTTTATAGCTAAAAGGAGCAAAGCCGTTGGTAATGCTCACGTTCATTTTCGCATCTTTTGGTACTGAGCACGTAAGGTTTTTTTCTAAATCAGCTTGAGCTATTCGTTGCTTGTCAACGGTATAATCTACCTTTTCTGTACAGTTGTTCGCATCTTTCACACCGAAAGTGTAAGTTCCTGCTGCTTTAATTTCGTAGGTGTTGCCCGTAATAGTAGCACTGTTTACACTATACACCAATGGTGCTTTTCCTGTTCCTACAAGGGTAATTGTAGTAAAAGGAGCCCCTGTAAAACAGAAAGCTGCTGGCGCAGGCAAAGTGACTAGCGGATCTTTGTCAACAGCCACATCCCCTATTTTTTTGGCACAGCTATTTGCATCGAGTACCCAAACATCCCAGTTTGGAGTTGCAGGGTTTAAATTACCAATATTAGTTGCTTTATAATCTCCCGCAACTGGTATTACGCCATCTGCTACAAAAGCATATTTATAAGGCCCTTTGCCTCCTTTTGCGGTTACAGTAACGGTAGCCGTAGGGGTAATACAGTTGGCATTCACATTAGTAAAAGAATCTAATTCTAAAACTGGCGCTTCGGTAATAGTAAAAGAAACGTCTTTATAACAAGTGGTATTGGTATCTGTAACTCTCACCGTATAAGCACCTGCTTTTAATCCTGTAACATCCACAGTATTTGCTGTAATTGTCACGGTTCCTGTAGCTGGAGTTAAAACAGCGGTGTAGGCAGTAGAATTGGTTACGTTGATTTTCGCACTTCCTGTAGCGTCGCCAAAACAAAGCACATCGACTTGCGACACTAGGCTGGCATCGATGTTAACTCTTGAAAGAATGCTTTTGTTTTCAGTATCGCTACAGCCATAGGTATCGGTCACTTTAAAAACATAATTACCAGCAATCAATCCTGTAAAAATACCCGTGTCTTTTCCGGTTACATTTATAGTTGGCCCCGATTCTATGGTATAAACCAGAGTTGGTGTACCTCCCGTTACGGTGATGGTTGCAGTACTTGTTGCCTCGCTAGCTTTACACGTAATTGTTGAAACGTTTACCGCATCAATTACAGGTGGGTTTAGCGTATTGACCACTACTGCCGTCAATGCAATGCTACAGCCGTTGTTGGTCTTATCTCGCATACTAATTGTTACACTCCCTGAGGCAGTTGTAGAATAAGTAGTACTAGGAGTATAAGTACCTCCATTATAGCTGTATTCGTAAACGCCACTACCTCCTGCTGGATTGCTAACGGTGATGATAGCTCCTTGAGGCGTATTATTGACTGTGCCGCAAGTTAATACCGTAGTCATTTCTGTTTTAGCCGATAATTTTTCCAATTCATCAATAACAACCGAAGTTAGTGCCGAGGTACAGCCTAACTTATCGGTAACCTGAACATCATAGGTTCCAGCTATTAAACCGGTAAACACTCCATTAGAAACCTGAGTCACTTTGGCAGCAGCTGTTGGTAATCTTCTGGTTATGCTATAGGTATGCGGTGCTACACCCGAAGGATTTGTAATGCTAATGGTACCTGTGGCGGCTCCAAAACATTTTACATCGGTTTTATCGCTAGTCATCGTTAGCGTCGTTGTTTTTGTGTTTACCACAACTGGGGCAGAAAAAGCCTCACACATTGGCGTTGCCGCATCGGAAACTCTAAACGTATAGGTTCCGGCAATGGCTGTTACATAAGGATTTGTTGCCGTAGTATATGCACCACCACTAGAAACTTCATATTTAAGCGTCGGCGTTCCTCCTGTGGCAGTAAGATTAATAGTAGTATTTGCTGTACAAACAACATCTGCTTGGGCGACGGCGCTAAGGGTAAGTTGCGCTGCCACTTTATAGCTAGTTTGGGCAATACAGCCAAAACCATCTTTGATATATAAGGTATGGTTTCCTACTCCTAATTTGAAAATTGGCGAAGGATCGTAGGTAATATTGTCAACACTATAACTTGGGGTTCCTGTTACGGTACCACTTATGGTTACTGTAAGATCTGTTCCGGTATAACATTGAGTTGCTGGATTATCAATTTTTGGCGCATTTTCTGCAGTAATGCTAACATCCACTTTAGTCGTACAGCTGTTGGCATCTTTTACATAGACGGTCCAATTTTTGTCAGTTCCATTATTAGTATCTACCGTTAAAACATTTTGATTTACCACATAGCTTGGTGCTGTGTTATCGTCCTTTTCCAAAACCGCATAGGAATAACTGGCAGTTCCTCCAGAAACGGTTACCGTAATTTCGGACTCATCATTATTACAGCTAATCTTCGTTGGTATTGCACTCACAATAACTAATGCTGTTGGTTCCTTTAATTCTATGGCATACGTTGCCGGACAAGAGGTTTTTTTGTCTGTTAGGGTAATCGTATAAACTCCTTTGGTTAGAGCAGCAGGCACAACAATCGTCGTTTTTGTTTCCGCTTGATTCGTACCGCTTTGGATAGTAGCATCCGCAGCATTTTTAATCACATAGTCATAGCCTCTATCTTTTACTCCAGCCACGGTAAACTGTATTTTTCCGGTACCACCAAAACAATTAATGGCTGTAAGTATTGAACCACCAGCGGTAATATCCGGAACAGCTTTTACATTATACACCATATCAAAACTACATCCACTTTTATCTGTGGCTCTAAAAATATAATCTCCTGGATTAAGATTGTATTGTCCAGATGATTCTATTGGAATACTAGTGCCTGAAGGTTGAGAAGTAACTTGGTAACGAATAGGTGCTGATCCACCTATTGCCTGAAATTTAACATGTGCTTGATAGGCTGGACATTCTAAACCTGTTTCAAAAAACACATCAATACCTATTGGTCCACTTAAAGCAGCTACTATTATTTTCAAAACTTCCGATACGCAGCCATTTTTGTCTTTGATAGTGGCTGTAACCTCTCCAGAAGCAGTTGTAGAAAAGGTATTTGCTGGTTTATAGTTACCTCCGTTAAAACTATAGGTATATCCTCCTGCACCACCAGTCGCATCTTTAATTGTAACAATAGCGGCTGTAACTCCGGTCTTGCTACAAGCCAGCTCCGTGGCTTCAATAGTTCCGCTAACCGCTGTTGGATCCGTTAGCGTAATCTTTTGCACAGCAGACACACAGCCTTTGCTGTCTTTTACTTGGTAGGAATACTCTATTGCGCCTTTTAATCCGGTATAAATTGTTGTTGGGGTAAACGTAGCAGTAGCAAAGGCAGTAGTTTGGGCAAACTTATAGGTATATCCCGGAGAACCAGCCGCAGCTTCTAATAGTACTTCGCCATTGGCATATCCAGTACATTTTGGATCAGTAGGCGTTGCTTTTACCGTTGGGTTTGTAATTGCGTTTACCGTAGCTTCTGTACTTGTAACACAGCCTAGCTTATCAGTAATTTGAAATTTATAAACCCCTGAAGTGGCAGTGGTGAACGTGAATTTTCTTTCATCAGCAGTCCCTGCGGCTGTTGGCTGAACAAATGTTCCCGCAATTGGCCCTGAAACTTTAGTTACTACAAACGGAGCCGTTCCGCCCGAGATTGTTCCTATAATCACTGCATCTTTGGCAGGATCACAGTTTAATTCTGTGGTGCTGTCTATCTTGGCCGTTAACTTGGCATTAATCACTTGGCTTGCCGGTACTGCCGTTACACATCCGTAGCTGTCCGTAATCTCGAAGGTATAGGTACCTGGAGTAGTCGCTTTGTAAGTAAACGATGTCGCTGAAAAAGCAGTACTTGGCAGGTTATATGCGCCAGCATCTACCTTTACTCTATAAGTATAATCAGGCACTCCCCCACTTATGTTTATGGTCATCGTGGCTCCGTTAATAGGATCAAAACACAAACTGGTATCTTGTGTTATATTTACTGTTGGGGGAACGGCAACCAACACTTTTACAGCCTTACCAACTGGAGTTTCACATCCATTGGCATCTTTTACAAATACGGTGTAATCGCCTGCAGGAATTCCTTTAAACGTATTATCACTAAGCTGATACGCTGTAACAACAGCTATACCATCGGCTTTTCTCAATTCGTAGGAGTAGGCAGGATTTCCTCCTGTTACCGTTGCGGTAATTATAGCTCCGCTAGAACAGCTTGTTGCGCCAGCAACAGCCTTTAATACTAAAGGCACGGCGTCTTTTACATCCTTTATTCCTAAAGGAATTGTACAGGCACCTCCTGGGTTGTATCTCACTTTTACGGTATAAAACCCCGCTGCTAATCCTCCCACTACAGTTGTGGCTGTTTTAGAATTGAACCATTTGGTGCCGCCATCCGTAGTGTATTCGAAACCCGCTATGGGATCAAAATTTTTAGCGATAATAGTAATGCTTCCGTCTTTTGATCCCACACATTTTACATAGGAAGAAACATTGGCCACAGCAACAAATGCTTTTTGTGAAGCCACCTCAAACGGGATTATTTTTTCGTTGGTACATGATTTTGGTATTTGATACACCTTGATGTCGTCCATAACCGCATCATTACCATTGTAATCAATACTTCCAGATCTAACATTAAACGTCAAAGATGTATTTGCGCCCGGGTCTAAAGAAACCGTTCTTAATTCCCATTTATTAGAACGCGGGATTGTAGGAATTGGTGGAATTCCTGTAGGGTTTGGAGTGGGAGGAATCGGTGGTTGTTGCGCAATCACTTTTCCTGTACTATCATCCACTAATTCGAATGAGAAACTGGGATCAGCACCCCCACTGTGATTTAGTTCCAATAAATTGGCTAAATAAGCCTCAACCATTATTGGCTGATTTGGAATAATATCGTTAATTTTTTTACTATACAATATACCATTTGGTCCCGCAGCTCCACCGATATTAACAATCAAAAACCTTCCATTGGCATCTGGAATTGCATTAGCTGCTGTAGTATGATCCTTAAAGTGGTACCATGCCGCATCACTTCTCCAAAAATCTTTTGCAACAGAATATTGATTGTCTTCAATCGATCTTGTACGTTTTCCATTACTATCTACACAGGAATAAGGTGCGGTTGTGACCTGGGTATTAAAGCAATAAGCAGCTGCAATACCAGGGGCTTTAACTGGTGGTCCAGAACCAAAATCCTCATTCAGTAAATTACTGTACGTGGGAACGGTACCCAATTTGTATTTAATTTTAATGTCATGGCTTCCCGAAGGCACATTAACAAACTGATTTGAGGTATAAGGGGCTGGTGGGTTATTGGGTGTCGTACTGGCATCTAAAAAATATTCGTAAGTATAGCTCGTACTTGGCGGGCTGGTAACCGTTACGGTACTTGTACCATCTCCGTTACAATTATAAGTAGGCGCCGATGCAGTTGCGGTAGGCTCAGCAGGTTGAGGATCTAGTGTAACTTTCATATCAAAAGTACATACTTTACCAGCATCCCTAATTGATATTGTATAGGGTGTCGCCGATGGTGCCAAGTAAGCTTCATTTACAAAACTCCAAGCTCCCCCAGCAAAACTGTATTCGTAAGGTGGTGTTCCTCCTTGCGGGTTCGTGATACGCACCCTACCAGTTCCGTTTGGTCCGCAACCAGCCAATTCCGCAACACCACCCGAAGCGGTTAATGCGGCAGCTGGCTCTTTTATGGTAATGGTTTTCTTTGGATCGTAACAAAAGCTACCGCTACCTATTTTATATCTTAGAACAACATCATAAGTAGTCGGTGGTGTAGGCCAGGGCTTGATTGGATTGCTACTATAACTGCCTCCGTTATCAAAACTATATTCCAGAGTATAGCCATTGGTATTGGTTACGACAAATTCTATTTGACCGTTGGTTTGACCGTAACAAACATCCGCTGATTTAACAGTATATTCTGGCTTAGCAAGTTGTGCAGTGGTAAAAGTAGGGATGGTATATTTACATCCTAAAGCATCTTCTACTATAATGTTATAGGTTCCTGCTGGAGCTGTAATTACGGGATTAGTTGTCGCAACAGCAGCACCATTTATATAATAATTATAGAGCGGTCCGGCAAACGGTGTTCCTCCTAATGGTTTTATGGTAATTTCTCCAGCAGTACACGTTGTTTGTTTTGTTACCACTACAGTCGCGGTTACCGGGTTCGAAGCGATTATGATTACATCTTTCTTTACCGTACAATCTGCTGTTTTAACGGTTACTTCATAAGTGCCAACGGCTAGTCCTAAAAAAGTATAATCGCTATTGGTAGTAACAATTGGCCCCCCAACAAGTGCCCCCGTACTTTTGTTATTCAGCGTATACGTATATTGCGTACCCGCACCCGCTGGCAACCCACTGACAACCACCTTTGCAGTTCCCTTATCACTACCACAAACAGGCTGCGTATACGTGATTGGTTCAATAACAAGATTGAGTGTTTTTATTTCAATAGGCGTAACCGGAAAATCACAAGTCTTCGCCGATGCGCCTGCCAATTTGATATAAACCGTATGCGTACCCGCTGCTACTCCAGGAAAAACAGGAGAGCTTTGGTAATTTCTGGTGTTATCTAAGCTAAATAAGTATCCCGTAGTAGGGCTTGTTATTGTTATGCTCCCCGGATTACCACAAATAATATCTTTGGAAGTATATTTGGGGTCTAAATCATTTTTGTAAACATTAAAATAAAAGGTGTCAAAAGAACCATTATTATAGGTTATTACAACTCTATAGGATCCTTGTGTATCTATATCATAACTTGTTCCAGTCTTAACTAACAAAGCCGATGCGCTTTTGTCCGGACAGTCTGGACTAAGCGGCAAAACAGCATTGGTTACTAGCCACTCTATTTTTTTTACATTGGCTATTCCACTCAAATCTATCTTTTTCGTGTCGAATTTTCCACACAAGTATATTTCTGAAAAATCTTCAAGATCGTTGGGACAGCTCGCTACTTTACTTGCCAAAGCAAGTATTGGATCTGGTATTGAAGCAGCAGTCTTGGCGGTCTTACTTTGGGAATAAGAACTAAAATGCAATAAAATCACTAAAACAGCAAAGGCTGCCTTAGAAAGGGTAGTTTTTTTCATGTGGTATTTGGTATTTAGCAACTTCCTTTGTAGTTTTCCTCCTCTGGTATTGGAGAAAAACTAAAAAAGGAGTTACACTGTAATGTTATGGCTAACTCTTTTTTGGTGTAGGCAAAAAAGAGTTCTTACTTTATTTCAATTCAAAAGTTTCGGTTTGAAGGTTTGTACGCCAACAAACATTTTTAAAGCAGTTTTCTTACTCTAATTTTTTTCGACTTTCACGATAATCATTTTGCCATTATATGGCTTATCTCCTTTTGTTTCCAACGCTTTGGTCGCTTCTTGTATATTGTCAAATTTGTCGTAATAAATAAAATATTCGCTTGAATTAACATTGTAAAAGAAGTTGATATTCGATTGCCCGGCTGCAACAGCTTTTGTCAAGAAAGTGTCTCTTTTGGCAACGTCATTGTGCACGGCAAGAATCACATAATAACCAGCCTCAACATTCTTAATATTTTTAAGAATTTTCATATTCGATTGCTCATCACCATAATCAAAATCTTCCGGTTTGAATTTTGTTGCACTGATTGTTGTTGTCGTTTTAATACGTTTCAATGCTTCCTGATCTTTCTGATAACGGTTGTCTTCGTTTTCAAAATTGGCTCGTTTTATTCTACGTTTTTTCTCAATTTCAGTTTCTACTTTAATTTTCTCCAATGAGCTAATTAAATTCGTATTATATTGCTCTGCCTTTAACTGTGCATTTTTCAAAGATTCAATAGTCGTCAAATAACTTTGAGTGAGTGCATCGTTTTTATTAGACACTTTTTTAATTCGTTCGTTGTATAAATTTTTGAAATTATTAAGCAAGTCATTTTGACTTTTATTTAATTCCACTATTTCTGATTTTAATGATTCTAAGGCACCATTCTCCGCAGAAACGCTCTTAAATTCTTTTGGCGCGCTTGCAATTCCTTTATCACTTAAATCATTTTCGTCTTTTAAGTCCTTGAGTTCTTTTTGTTTATCACTTACTTTTTCATTTAATTGAGTCAATAAATGTTGCTGTGTCTTTTTAGAATTATCTAACATTTGAGCCAGATTATCCATCGATTTAGCGTTCTCATCTTTTGGTACCGCATTGGCTTTAGCAAGAGCGGCAGCTGCTTTTAATTTGGCATCCTCCGCTAGTTTGGCTGCTTCGGCATCGGCTTTCGCTTTAGTATCAGCAGCTAGTTTAGCAGCCTCAGCATCCGCTTTTAATTTAGCCTCAAAAGCTAACTTGGCTCTAGCATCGGCATCTGCGTCCAGTTTCGCTTGGGCAAGAGCATCGGCTTTAGCTTGGGCATCTGCAGCTAGTTTTGCTTGAGCGAGTGCATCCGCTTTAGCTTGGGCATCTGTAGCTAGTTTCGCTTGGGCAAGAGCATCGGCTTTAGCTTGGGCATCTGCAGCTAGTTTTGCTTGAGCAAGCGCCTCTGCTTTAGCTTTGGCATCAGCCACAAGCTTTGCCTGAGCAAGAGCATCCGCTTTGGCTTTAGCATCAGCGTCAAGTTTTGCCTGAGCAAGTGCATCCGCTTTGGCTTTAGCATCAGCGGCAAGTTTCGCTTGGGCAAGTGCCTCTGCTTTAGCTTTGGCATCAGCCACAAGCTTTGCCTGGGCAAGTGCATCGGCTTTGGCTTTAGCATCAGCAGCAAGTTTCGCTTGGGCAAGTGCATCGGCTTTGGCTTTAGTATCAGCAGCAAGTTTTGCTTGGGCAAGTGCATCCGCTTTAGCTTTAGCATCTGCCGCGAGTTTTGCCTGGGCATCGGCTTTCGATTTGGCATCAGCAGCAAGTTTCGCTTGGGCAAGTGCATCGGCTTTGGCTTTAGCATCTGCCGCGAGTTTTGCCTGGGCATCGGCTTTGGATTTAGCATCAGCAGCAAGTTTCGCTTGAGCGAGTACATCAGGTTTAGGTTTAGTATCCGTTGCTGATTTTGCTTTAGCAAGAGCATCAGCTTTGGCTTTGGCATCAGCCGCAAGTTGCCCTTGAGCGAGTGCATCCGCTTTAGCCTTGGCATCTGCAGCCAATTTGGTTTGAGCAAGTGCATCTGCTTTGGCTTTTGCTGCAGCATCAGCAACTTCTTTTAATTTTTGCAATCTTCTTTCTTCTTTTTGAACTGCCAAATCAAGTTTAAGTTCCTTCAGTTTTTGAGCATCCTCAGGAGATAAAATACTAGATTCTTTTGGTTTTGCAGGAACTGATTTTCTTACTTCTGTCGGAGTAATAATAGAACCTTCTTCCTCATCATCGCCATAATAATATGAATTACTTTTAAATTTATAGGCAACAACAATTTCGTGAGAAGAGCCAAAATTTGACAAATTGCCTATACCCTTTTCAAAATTATACTCTAAAGAAATTTTTGGAGTAATATTCAAACCTATTCCGCCAGACATCCCATATACGCTATTGTAACCCGCTTGAGCCCATATTCCTTTGGGAATAGCAAACATCATTAATCCTGAAACAACCATTTTGTCTTTTTTAACCTCTGTTTTAAGTAAAGCCGAAAATTTACTTTTATCAAAAAAACCATAGGTGTCTAAATATCCCGTGTGCATGATGTGAGCTTGAATACTTTGTTCAGGATCGTCTTCGACTACTTTAGACGTTTTCAGATTATATAAAATCAGATTATTGACAGAAAGTCCAAAATCAAGAAAGGCAGTTCCATAGTTTATGCCCGGATTTATAGCAATTAAAGAATTAGAGGGAATATTATCTATAGGAAGATTGGGATCGTTACTAATTACTTTGCCTTTGTTTAAGCCACTTTTATAAAAGCTGACATTCATACCAAAAGTCAGATTGCTGTCCTGGTCTAAATAAACATTGTGTGCGTAATTTGCAATAGCCCCAAAAGTTGTTAAAACACCATAGTTTTGCTGAAATAACCCTAAAGCAATTCCTTCATTTTCCCTGAATCTTCCCGAATAATTAAATAAATACGTTTGGGGGGCATCATCAAATTGGATCCATTGCCTCTTATTGTAAAAACTGAGATATGAATTTTGTTCCCTGACAAAACTAAAGGCAGGATTAATAAGGTATTTATTGAATTTTAACGAATTCCGGGCTGGTATATTAAGGGAAACAACCCCATCTTCTTTAGCTTCTTGAGAATAAACAAATTGTTGTGAACCGTAAAAAAAAGTTATGAATAGTAAAATTTTCTTCATATTACTTAATTACGGTTATGGATCCTTTTTTTTCTACAGTATCCGAAGTGATAACATAGTAATAAACTGGATTTATGTTTTTAAAATCTAATGTCCCTGATGCAGGCCAGTTACTTTGATAATCATAAGTATCAAGGGCTATCGCTCCCAATGAACTAATTATTAAGACATGTGTTTTTGGGTTTTTATATTCGTTAGGAATATCCCAAACATTGAAAGGATAACTACTGCTTAAACTTATTATGTTAGGAATTTTATCAACATTAGCACTGTGCCTTAATTCAAAAGGAATTTCATTTGAGGTATCGCATCCAGAAGTTTGCCTAATGACAACTTTATAATCCCCTTGGGTAGTTACATCAAAAGTATTTCCTGTAACTCCAGTTATTACATTATTCTGGTACCATTGAAACGTAGGATTGACCGCATCTGTCGTAGCAATTACTGTTTTGGTTTCCCCCTCTAGTATTGTGCTTGTAGTCGGTACGTTTATGGAGCTTTTTATTTCAGCTACCTTTAAAGTGATGGAAGGATTAGAAACACATCCTCCAAAGTCAAGCGCAACCGTGTATAAACCTGCTTCATTGGTTTGGTATTGTTGCTTAATTGCATCCTTTATTAAAGCACCGTTCTTATGCCATTGATAGGAATTAGCGGAAGATGAACTGCTAAGAACTGTAGGCGGATCATTAGGACAAAAAGTATCCCCTAAACTGGAGGTAACTGTAACGACAGATCCCGAACTGGCCACATTTACCGTTACTTTATTGGAATGGGAATTTGATGGTGAACAAGAACCATAATTCGTTTCTACATAATAAAGCCCCGGTTGGCTAGCCGTTAAGCTTGTTCCTGTACCAACTTGATCTCGTGTTGTCGTGCTAGTTTCCTTAAACCAAATATACGTCAATGCTGGATATTTTAAAGGAGAATCATTTGTCGCTGATTCCGGATCTATCCTTAGAACAACACTTCCACCGGAACAATAGGTAGCGGTAGGAACAAAATTATTAATCGAAAAACTAGTATTATGACTTCTATAATAAGCTGGAAAAACATTAGAGAGTGGGCTTTTGTCAACTGGAGCGGTACTCCTTACTCTTAATTGATATTTTTCTCCATTAGTACTTGTAGGTAGTCTATAGAAAAAATCGGCTGGAGAAACTGTAACAGCTCCCGCAGCAGAAGTATAAAGAACCGTAGGATTATTGGTAAAACTTCCCGAAGCATCCGACAACTCCAAAATAAATTGATTTGTAGGTTGAAACGTAGGGGCAAATGTAAAAGACACTTTAAAACTTCCGGTAACATCTGGACTGTCGCAGTTTTGAGTAAAAGCAAGAATAGGTTTCGATATTGCTCCCGTTTGAGCAAATAAAAACGCGGATGAAGATAGAATCAGCCACGTGAATAAAATATATTTTACACTAAAAAAAAATCTGTATTTCATAATCCAACTGGAACTGATTCAAACCATTTATTTAATTTAAGATTGGTATTGAATTACAAAAAATAACTCATGAAATTAATCATACCCGAACCCTACCACTGACACAATTAAGCTATATAAGTGTAGCTCTTCTTTCTAAACAGATAACACCGTGTCACACTATTCAAATATAATAAACCATATGAAATATAACGTTTAAACACCAATTAAATCGATGAAAATCATGTTGTTTTTTATTTTTAAAGTAAAAACCTACAACAAGATGTTTGATGGTTTATCTGACAGTTAAATGATCCATTTGATTTTTTGTTTCATTTACTCGCACAAAAAAAGCGCCCTGTCAAAAAATTAATAACATTAAAGACACAACAAAAAAACTTAATTTATTTAGCAGATGCAGTAATTTTAGATACCTGTAACCTATAGTCCGGTTTTTTATCATTAAAAAGGTCAATGAATGTTTCCCTATTATCACTTTTAGAATACACATTAGAAAAGGCACTATTGCCATACCAATTTTCTAAATCTTCGTTATTCGAATTATATTCTGTAAAAATATTCCCTTTGCAAAAATTGAAATACATCTCTTCGAATTTTATTTTCTTAAGATTTTCACCATTAATTTCAATCTTATTATCCAATAAAACTGCGGGATTAAAACCAGAAATCACCGTTCTTTTAAGATCGAGAGAAGTATTCTGAGAGACATATACAGCTTCTTTAACCAACCCTGATTGAATATCAATACTTAAGTTTTCGCTATTATTAATCAATGTTAAGTTTGTTGCAATAACTGAGGTTTGTTTTTTAGTGAAATCAACTTCCTCTTTTTTATCATAAGAGGCAACATCTATACATCTTGAACCCAAACTGCTTGTTAAATATGATGATCGAATGGCCAGAGAATTATCGATTCGACATTGTGTTCCAAAATTGAATTTATAATCATCACTGCTTGACTTAAAAGAAACCATCTTATTCAAAGTAAGTTCTCCTCCAAATATTTCAAAAGAATCACCTGCTGAATAACTGATCATTATGTTTTCTAATACCGTCTTATTTCCTACACCTGCCAGTAACAATGCATTGAAGTTACCTAAGCCTTTAATTTTTTTCCCTGCAAATTCTATTCTTACAAATTTTAAAATACCTGAATTGCTGCTTACATTACTACCGCCATACGATGTTAAAGAAATATCCAGATCAAAATTTACTGATGAAGCACTTCCAAATTTATTTGTAGGCGCATCGCCCAGTATCACAATTCCTCCCCAATCTCCCGCTTTTCTGGAGCTTCTGTTTGACGTGAAAACAATTGGATCTGTCTCTAAACCTTCGGCTATTATAGTAGCACCTTTTGTGATTACAAGAGAAGCACTTGATTCATAATCACCTATTATTACTGTTCCGGGTTCAATAGTCAGCGTTGCATTATTGGTAACAAAAACACTGCCTTGCAATATGTAGATATTTTTCTTGTACAATTTTGTGTTTACGGTAATATTACCCGCCAATATTTGGTTGGCTTCACCATAATCAACTTTATTGGGTTTAAATTCCGTCCAGTTATTGAGCCAGTTGTTTGAACCTGTTATTCCTTTTTCTTGCTGTGCATTTACACCGAAAACTCCAAAAAGGAGCATCCATATAATTTGAGTAATTTTTCTCATGGGATAAAAAGATATAAATTATTGATATTAAAATGCTTTGGTACTAATAAAAAAACTCATTACGATTTTTCTGAATTACTTCAGAATGTATCGATAACGAGTTTTTTCTAAATTAATATTCGATTATCGCTGCAATACTCTTATAAAAATTACTTGTTAATAAAAATTAAAAAAGGAATCAAACTAAGCCTCACTAATTATTACATATCATTGAACTCATGTAATGATTTCAATGTATTTTCATAAAATAAAATTGCTTTTACTAAATTATCTGTATCTGAATAAGGCACCATTCTTCTCTGAAATCCAACGGTTACATCCAGGAAATTTGTAGTACTTTCGGCTTGTCCATCTAATATTTTTCTGTTATCTGCATCATTAGGAATTCCCAGATCATTCATAGTCACTCCTGGTTTTGTAGCTAAGGCAATGTAGGGTAATGTTTTAACAAGAACTTTTATACGTTCAATATAGAGTTCTAATAATTCCCCTTTTTTCATCCCTTGCAATTCTTCCTTAACGTGGTATTTTTTTATTATCGCATTTGTACTAATAATACTTTTAGGAGCATTTTTATCTTGTGCCGAAACCATACCTGTTGCTAACAAAAAACACACACTGAAAAAAATAATTTTCCTTTTCATAATTTAAATTTACGAATTAATTTATTAAACAAAAATATACAATAAAACTAAAAATGCAATTTTGTTGCTATTTTTTTTGCTCACAAAAGATTACAAAATGTAAAAAAAAACGCATTATATCGAGCAAATTTGCGTTTTATCGAATGCTTTAATTTCTCATTACACATGTGATATTATTGGGATTAACCCTTTTTAAGTGTATTAGGAAAGCTTCTATAAAGAAAATTTAATTTTCTCCAACTAATTTTCCATTTATTAATATTAAACCTACACATGGACAACTTTAAACCGTTAAATTTTCATAAATAATGCCGTTTTTCACCTGTTTTAAGCCTATTTCTCCCAAAAAAAAGTTAAATTTTCATCTTAAAAAAGATGCATGCACAATATCTTTTATAAAGCTACTTTTCCCGAAAGTTTGCATCCGAAAATTTTAGACTAAACCATTTTCTGCTATCTTTGCTTTATGCAATTTTCAGAAATTTTAGGGCAGGAACACATTAAAAGTCATTTGACAAGAAGTGCTGATTTGGGAAGAATCCCCCATGCGCAGTTGTTTGTTGGTCCTGAAGGAAGCGGTACTTTACCCATGGCAATTGCTTATGCGCAATATATTATTTGCAGCAATCAAAACGGGGAGAACTCCGGTTCAAACGAAGCCTGTAACATCAAATTCCAGAAAACTTCGCATCCTGATTTGCATTTTATATACCCGACCGTGAGTACCGAAGATGTAAAAACAAAACCCAAAAGCATCGATTTTATCACGGAATGGAGAGAATTTCTGAACCAAAACCCGTACGGAAGTCTATTTGATTGGTACCAAATGTTAGGCGTTAAAAATAAACAAGGCGAAATAAGGGTTGATGACGCCCAGGAAATCTTGAAATCTCTTGCTTTAAAATCCTACGAAGGCGGATACAAAGTAATGATCATTTGGATGGCCGATAAATTAAATATTGCCGCTTCCAATAAATTATTGAAACTACTAGAAGAACCTACGGACAGAACGGTTTTTATCCTGATTTCAGAAAACGAAGAAGATATCATCCAAACCATTCGCTCCCGATGCCAAGTGCTACATTTTAACGGATTAAGTGAAACCGTAATTGCCGAAGCCTTAGTTTCAAGAGAAAACACGGAATCAAAAGAAGCCTTAAAAATAGCGCATCAGGCACAAGGAAATTATAACAAAGCATTGCAATTATTACAACCGGACAGCGAATCTGTTTTTTTTGAAAAGTGGTTTGTTGATTGGGTTCGCGCTGCTTTTAGAGCCAAAGGAAATGCCGCCGCCATTCAGGATTTGATCCAATGGAGCGAGCAAATTGCCAGTTTAGGGAGAGAAACCCAAAAGAAGTTTTTACATTTTTGTATCGATATGTTCCGTCAGGCATTGTTACTGAATTATCAAACGCCTGCCCTGGTTTATATGGAACCGCAAGTGGAAAAATTCAAACTGGAGAATTTTGCCCCTTTCGTAAATGGCAACAACATAAATGATATTTTCAAAGAACTTTCAGACGCCATGTATCACATCGAGCGCAACGGAAATGCTAAAATTATTTTAACCGATTTATCTATAAAACTCACCCGTTTAATTCACAAAAAATAAAAAAATGAACAACATTACTTCGATTTTAATCTTAATTTTTCTAGCCATTACTTTCTTGCAATCCGGTTACGACAAACTGTTTTATTGGAAAGACAATGTGGACTGGTTAAAAGGTCATTTTTCCAAAACGCCATTAAAAAACCATGTACCATTAGCATTACTTAACATTTTACTGTTAGAATTAATCTCCGGTATTTTATGCGTAGTGGGCTGTATTGAATTATTCGTGAATAATGGCCGAATCTTCGGTTTTTACGGAGCTGTTTTCTCTTGTATCACTTTATTAATGTTGCTTTTCGGACAGCGATTAGCCAAAGATTATGATGGTGCGAGAACAATTGTCATCTATTTTATACCCGCAATATTGGCGGTTTATTGGTTAAACTAAAATTCCAAAAAACGATTAAAAACAACAACAATTTCTTTTTACATTTTTACATAAAAAACATGGCTCCAAAACATCCTTCTGAATCCCTGACGATATTAACTGATTTGGTTTTACCAAGTGAGACCAATCCTTTGAATAATCTTTTTGGTGGTGAATTATTGGCCCGTATGGATCGCGCAGCGAGTATTGCGGCACGAAGACATTCCCGAAGAATTGTAGTTACGGCTTCCGTAAATCACGTAGCGTTTAACAGAGCCATTCCGCTGGGAAGTGTCGTTACTGTTGAAGCAAAAGTTTCAAGATCTTTCAAAAGTTCTATGGAAATTTTTATTGATATTTGGGTAGAGGACAGGGAGTCTGGCAACAAAACCAAAGCCAACGAAGCGATTTATACTTTTGTTGCGGTTGATGATACCGGAAGACCCGTAGAAGTACCACAAATAGTTCCGGAAACAGAGCTGGAAAAACAACGTTTTGATGCCGCATTAAGACGCAAGCAACTCAGTTTAGTTTTAGCAGGAAAATTAAATCCTCATGAAGCTACTGAATTGAAGGCATTGTTCCAGTAACACGTATAATCAACTTATTTTTTTATTGAAATTTAGATTTAAAATATTCTTGAAAGAGAAAATTTACATTAAAAAAAGAAGTATTTTTACGAAAACAAATATTCGCACACAAATAAAATTTTTAGGATAATTAGTCATCCTGTCAGTTTTTTAGAGTTATAAAATAATACAAATCGATGAAAGAAAAGGTAAAAGAGAAGATGAGTACAGAGAAAGAATCCAAATTAAAAGCGCTACAACTTACGCTTGACAAACTAGACAAAACGTACGGAAAAGGAACGGTGATGAAAATGGGTGACAAAGCCATTGAGGAAGTGGAAACTATTTCTTCTGGATCTTTAGGAATCGATTTAGCGTTAGGCGTTGGCGGGTATCCAAGAGGTAGAATTATTGAAATATACGGTCCGGAATCTTCTGGAAAAACAACCTTAACACTTCATGCCATCGCCGAAGCGCAAAAAGCGGGAGGAATTGCTGCTTTTATTGATGCGGAACACGCTTTCGATAGAAATTATGCCGAAAAATTAGGCGTAGATATTGAAAACTTAATCATCTCGCAACCGGATAATGGGGAACAAGCTTTAGAAATTGCTGAAAACTTGATTCGTTCAGGCGCAATTGACATTGTAGTAATTGACTCGGTTGCCGCTTTGACTCCAAAAAGTGAGATTGAAGGAGAAATGGGAGATTCTAAAATGGGTCTTCACGCTCGTTTAATGTCTCAAGCGTTACGTAAATTAACAGGAACCATCAGTAAAACAAATTGTACTGTTTTCTTTATTAATCAATTAAGAGAGAAAATTGGTGTAATGTTTGGAAATCCAGAAACAACAACTGGAGGAAATGCATTGAAGTTTTATGCTTCGGTTCGTTTAGACATCCGTCGTTCTACACAAATTAAAGATGGTGATAACGTACTTGGAAACAGAACCAAAGTAAAAGTGGTGAAAAACAAGGTAGCTCCACCATTTAAAATTGCTGAATTTGACATCATGTACGGTGAAGGAATTTCAAAAACTGGCGAAATTTTAGATCTTGCAGTAGAGTTTGAAATCATCAAAAAAGCGGGATCTTGGTTCAGTTATGGTGAAACCAAATTAGGTCAAGGTCGCGATGCTGTTAAGTCTTTGATAAAAGATAATCCAGAATTAGCCGATGAGCTTGAAGCAAAAATTAAAGCTAGAATAAAAGAATTAGCAGAAGCATAAAAACTAAAACCCGAAAATTTTCGGGTTTTTTTGATTTATGACGCAACCTTTTTAAAAATTTTCATCTCTTAAGAAACCGTCTCCAAAAACTTTTAAACAGACGGAAGAAGAATAGTAACATTTAAATTATTAAAGATGAAAAAAATTGTTTTACTCACCCTGTTTGTATTGACCCTAGTGGGCTGTAGTATTGACGATGATCAACCAAATTACAGCTATGAAGTACTCCCGATAGACAGTTACACGTTGCCTGAATCTTTCACTTTAGGAGAAACTTATGAAATAAAATTGAAGTACAAAAAACCTTCAAACTGCCATTCTTTTCAAGGAATCTATTATGATAAAGAATTAAATATCAGAACAATTGGCATACAAACCACAGTTCTGGAAAGTACAGATTGCACACCTTTAACTGCGGAACCAATTGAGGTTTCTTTCAAATTTTATGTAACCAACACTGGTTCTTATATTTTTAAGTTTTATAAAGGCGAGGATGCAAATGGTCAAAATATCTTTGAAGAAGTAGAAATTCCAGTGACTAATTAATTAATGTCGGTAAAAACTGTGGGATTGGATCAAATAATTAATCAATGTAAAAAAAACTGCCCCAAAGCGCAAGAGGAATTGTACCAATTGTTTGCGAAAAAATTCTTTGGGGTATGTTTAAAGTATTCCAGCAATTACGCAGATGCCGAGGATAATTTGCAGGATGGTTTTTTGATTATTTTTGGCAAAATAGAACAGTATAATTTTAAAGGTTCTTTTGAAGGATGGGCAAAGAGAATATTAATTAACAATGCCCTTCAAAAATACAGAGGCGTTAGGTATATGGAGGTTATAAATGACAATATTCCTGAGGAAGAAGTCGAAATTGACGACGAAAATATTTCTATCGAGTATCTAATGCAAATCATCCATGAATTACCAGACCAGTATAGATTAGTTTTCAGTCTCTATGTACTTGATGGATACTCTCATAAAGAAGTCTCCGAAATGCTTAAAATTACTACTGGAACGACAAAGTCAAATCTTGCCAGAGCCAGAGCAATTTTGAAAGAAAAAATTGATCTTCACACAAAAATTAAAATAAATTCATTGGCAAAATGAACGATAAAAAAAATATAGACCGATTGTTTCAAGAAAAATTCAAAGATTTTGAAACAGAACCAAATAAACATGTTTGGATAAACATCCAAACCGCTTTACAAGAAAAAAAGAAGGAACGAAAAGTAATTCCGTTTTGGATAAAATCTTCAGGAATTGCAGCTGCTTTTCTTTTAGGTTTATTTGCATTGAATACCGTTTTAAATAATAATAATAATAATATTGAACTAAAGAATGGTGTTGTTATAGACAGCAAAGTTTTAAAAAATTCGTTTGACGGAAAGGATTCTACTCTTGATAAAACAAAAAAAGAGCGTAATCCTTTAGAAATAAAAAAAGTTCCTCAGGTCGTAGTTAACAAAATTAAAACAGGGAAAAGAAATGAAAAAGAAATTACATCTTCTGATAGATTTAAAATCAATTCGAACAAAGAGAAGAATCAGAACGGTTCTGTTGTTTATTTCCAAAAAGATAATTCACCGCTAAAACCAACAACGGCAAATAATAACAACCCAAAATCTACGGCTGTTATCACGGAGAAAAACAACGCAACAACCTATAACCCGTTTGAAAATATCCAACAAAATCAAACACAGGAAAAAAATGGTTTAAAAGAGGTTGAAAACTCAAAAATTGCCGCAATAGAGTCTAAAAAGCAGCCCTCAAGTAATACTGAAACTCCAAACGAATTGGAGGAAATCCTTAAAAATAAAAAAGGAGAAGAAAAAGAAGCTTTGGTTCTTAACCAGAAAAACAAGTGGCAAATCACACCGAACATCGCGGCTGTATACTTAAATTCAAATTCAGGCGGATCTGCCATTGATCCCCAGCTTTCGGAAAACCAAAAAACGACCGATAACGGCCTTAGTTTTGGTATTGGAGTAAATTATGCCATTTCTAAAAAAATGGTCTTAAGATCCGGAATTAACAAGCTTACGGTGGGATACAACACCAATGATGTACTCTATTCAGCCGGATTATCAAGTAATAATTTGGCAAATGTTAATTATACCTCTACTACTTTAATTGAGATTAAAAATCAGGCTGCTTTAAATACGTTAATCACTTTTGAAAAAGACTTACAAAAAACGAATACTGGTGTACTAAACCAAAAAATGGGCTATTACGAAGTGCCTTTGGAGCTTTCCTATGCTGTTTTGGATAAAAAATTTGGAATTAACATTATTGGAGGTGTAAGCACATTATTTCTAAACCAGAATAAAATATCGTTAGTTTCATCTGAAACCAATGTAAAATTAGGCGAAGCAAAAAATTTGAATCAAGTCCATTTTAGCACTAATGTAGGTTTAGGATTTAAATACCAGATTATAAAATCATTCCAAATTAATGTGGAACCAATGGTTAAGTATCAACTGAATACATTTTCAAACAACTCCGGTGACTTTAAACCGCTATTTATTGGATTGTATTCTGGTATCAGCTATAGCTTTTAATCGGATTTGAATCGAAAGCTAATAATTGCGTATAAATTATTTCGCGTACTTCATCCCGGATTTCTTTTCGGTGAACGCCAGTTTTTCCCAAAGTTTCTACGTGTGAATGCATTTTCACTCGCATAATTCCTGGGCTTCCACTGAAAAAAGTATAGGAGAATCTTTTTTTATTGTCCGCAAAAGTAATGGGAACAATGGGAATTTCATGTTCTATCGCCAAGCGGAAAGCACCGTCTTTGAAAGTGTCCAAGAGTACCGACTCATCATCTGGAACGCCGCCTTCGGGGAAAATACAGATACTCAATCCTTGATTGATTCTTTTTTGAGCGCGATTAAAGACTTCCATTCTGCTTTTTGAAGAGCTTCTGTCCACCAAAATACAGGTTCTTTTATAGAAAAATCCAAACAACGGAATTTTTGAAAGCTCTTTTTTACCCACAAAAACAAACGGATTTCTAGTCAAGGCGAGCATCAGCATGATATCAGCCATAGAGGTATGATTGGCAACAATCATATAACTTTTTTGGTATTCCATTTCTTGGCTTTTATCTATTTTATAATAGAATCCCATCCCGAAAAGAATAAATTTTGCCCAAATACGAGCCATCTTAAAAAAATAAGGATAGCCGCTTTCCGTCAAAATAGACAATACCAAAAAAGGAAACATCACCAATATGGGAATGGTCATCAAAACATAAAACCATATGCGCCACAGTACCCAAAAAACAATTTTTAATCCTTTCATAAGTTCAAAAGTAAGAAATCGTAGGCGAATAATAATAAAAGAATTAAATTTGCTGAAAAACTTTGCGTCCCGATAGCTATCGGGATTGCGCATAAGAAAAAAGAAATAATGGCAAAAATACTTACAGGCGTTCAAAGTACCGGAACACCACATTTAGGAAACTTACTTGGCGCAATCATTCCCGCAATAGCATTATCAAATAAACCTGAAAACGAATCGTTTCTTTTCATTGCCGATTTACACTCGATAACGCAAATAAAAAACGGTGAAACCTTACGAACCAATACCTACAGTACCGCTGCAGCTTGGCTTGCTTGTGGTTTGAATGTGGACAAAGTAGTTTTCTACAGACAGTCAGACGTACCACAAACAGCTGAATTATCCTGGTATTTGAGTTGTTTTTTTCCTTTTCAACGCTTGACATTAGCGCATTCTTTCAAAGACAAAGCCGATAGACTGGAAGATGTCAATGCAGGTTTGTTCTCCTATCCAATGCTGATGGCTGCCGATATTTTATTATATGATGCACAGTTTATTCCGGTAGGAAAAGACCAATTGCAACACGTTGAAATTACTCGTGATGTAGCGTCCCGTTTCAACCACCAAATGGGAGAAACTTTTGTGCTTCCTGAAGCAAAAATTCAGGAAGACAGCATGCTTATTCCGGGTACCAACGGTGGAAAAATGAGTAAATCAGCCAATAATATTATCAATATTTTTTTGGATGACAAAATACTACGCAAACAAGTGATGAGTATTGAAACCGACAGCACGCCGCTGGAAGATCCTAAAAATCCGGACACGTGCAACGCTTTTGCTATTTATTCTTTATTGGCAACCGAAGAACAAATCGCAGTGATGAAAGCCAATTACCTTGGTGGAAATTATGGCTACGGTCACGCCAAACAAGCGTTGTTTGAATTGATTACTGAAACTTTCAAAACCGAAAGAGAAAAATACAATTACTACATGAACAATCTTGCCGAAGTAGATGCTTTATTGAAGATTGGTGCACAAAAAGCAGCAGTTGTTGCCAATGGCGTTTTAGCAAGAGTGAGAGAAAAATTGGGGTTTGAGGTGTAAAAAACAATCACAATCCTATCAGGGTTTCGAACCCTGATAGGATTAAATTAAATCATATCGCCTCAAACAATTTCCCTGGCAAAGGTCGTATCACGCCTTTCAGTTCCATATTCAACAGCATTCCAGAGATTTTATAAATAGGAAAATCACAGCGCAAAGCAATAATATCCATCAGTTCTTTTCCAGTTTTAAGGAGGTAATCGTATACTTTTTGTTCGTCTTCATCTAAGCTTACAAACAATTGTTTTTGTACCGGTTTAGTTTCTTTTTGAATGTCCCAATTCAAAATATAAATCAAATCCGCGGCACTTGTCAAGACATTTGCTTTTTGGGTTTTTATCAGGTTGTTGCAACCTTGACTGTACTTATCCGTAACACGTCCTGGTACCGCAAAAACATCACGGTTGTAATCATTCGCCATATTTGCCGTAATCAATGATCCGCCTCTATCCGCTGATTCAATAACGATAGTTGCTTCAGACATTCCCGCAACGATTCTATTTCTGCGTACGAAATTTTCTTTGTCAGGATTGGAGGAACTCCAAAACTCGGTCATAAAACCACCGTTTTGCTCGACTTTTGACACAAATTTTTTATGGGTTTTCGGGTAAATTTGGTTCAAACCATGCGCCACCACTCCTATCGTCTGTAAATTATTTTCCATTGCCAGTTGATGTGCAACAATATCAACACCATAGGCAAAACCACTGACGATTATAGGATCCAGCGGAGCCAAATCTTCTATCAGTTTTCTGCAAAACTCCGTTCCGTAGGAT
Organism: Flavobacterium glycogeni; assembly: GCF_048286775.1. NCBI lineage: Bacteria > Pseudomonadati > Bacteroidota > Flavobacteriia > Flavobacteriales > Flavobacteriaceae > Flavobacterium > Flavobacterium glycogeni. The sequence goes on along the minus strand of NZ_JBLVPV010000009.1, from coordinate 26,812 downwards.
GTAATTTGGCGTGTTCCTACAATGCTGATTATTCTTCTGTTTTTTAAATTAATATTTCCCGATGTGAATAATAAAAGTGGTCCGTCAATGCAATGTTTCAACCGTTCCGGATAGTCGTAGTCCTGAAAATAAACCGCATTGATTTCATTCGCTTTTATAAACTCCAGTTCCTGAGTTGCTTTTTCGAAAACGGAATTATCTTTTAAATTTTTTAGCAAAACAGACCCCACTCCATCAATTGCAGCAAGTTGCGATGCTTTTGTATTAAAAACGGCTTCCGCACTTCCAAAATGGGTAAGCAGTTTTTTGGCCATTATGTCGCCCACTCCTTCTATTCTTTGCAATGCCAATAAATAAAATAAATCCTGCTCTTTCATGCTAATTATTTGAGAGTGAAATGTATAAATTTTTATGCGGATTGTTAATAAAAATTGTGAATAAAATTTTGATAACTATTTTCGTTGTATAACTTTGTAAGTATGAAAATCGAACAATACATCGCGCAGCTTTTATACCGTTATCAATGTGTAACCGTTCCGGGTTTCGGAGCTTTTTTGACCGAAATTCAATCGGCTAAACTAAACGAAAGCTTGAATTCGTTTTCTCCTCCCAAAAAAATGATCGCTTTCAATGCTAATTTGAAAAACAATGATGGTTTATTAGCCAATCACATCGCTTTAGCAGAGAAAACTTCTTATGAATATGCTGTAAGCGCGATTCAATATGAAGTTTTTAATTGGAAAAAAGCATTAGAAGAAAATGAACTTTTTTCTATAAAAAATGTGGGAGATCTTCGTTTGAATGCGGATAAAAATATAGTTTTCACTCCGTACGATCAAACAAATTATTTAACCAGTTCCTTTGGGTTGGCTCCTTTTGTTTCGCCTCTTGTAAAAAGAGAAATCTTCGAAAAAGAAGTTGAAGCAATTGAAGAAAAAGCAACAATCACAATGGTTCCTTTAGCAACAAGAACAGCGAATCCGTATTTAAAATACGCCGCTATTTTTGTATTAGGATTAGGACTTGCAGGAAGTGTTGGTTATCCAATGTATCAAAACCAAATCGCCTCAGAAACGATTCTTGTTGAAACTGCCGTTCAAAAACAAGTTCAAAATAAAATTCAGCAAGCCACTTTCTTCATCGAAAGTCCAGTTCCGGCTGTTACACTTTCTGTAAAATCGACTACCGAAATAAAAATGCCCTATCACATTATGGCCGGAGTCTACAGAGAAGAAAAAAATGCAGATAAGACTTTGCGAATTTTATCTCGTTTAGGATATGATGCCAAACGAATCGCTCCTAACAAAAACGGTTATTTTCCGGTTCTATATGGCAGTTACACCACATTTGCTGAAGCAGAAAAAGCGAAAAAAGAAATCAATGAAAAGCACAATCCAGAGGCTTGGATATTGATTCAATCACTATAAAAACAAAAACCCTATTCTTACCGAATAGGGTTTTTTAGTTCATAACTACTTGTATGTAACTAATGCCAAAAAAATATTTTAATCTCTTTTTTAAAATTCGAACTTACAAAAACACTTTGTAGAACTCTGTAAATAATTGAATTTAACAAATAAACCGTTATACATTTTTAAACAATGAGGTTTAGAGTTTAAGAGTTGGTGGCTTTGTTTTGTTCAACATTGAGCTTTAGTGTCTTTTTTAAAATAAAAGTATCAAGCTACATTCAGGACATTAGTATTTTTTTAAGTATTCCTTCATAACATTGACTCTAAATCTCTTGGTCTCTTTGTTGATGACAGTAAAAAAATAATGATCGTTTGTTTAGCGAACAGTCATTTTAGCGTTTTGTTGTTTTAATTCAAACTCGCTTTGTACATTCTGGCTTCTTCCCAAGAGAATTTATGACCGTGTTTTTCCATTAAGGCATTCAGCGATTCTTCTTTGTATCCCGAAAACGCTGCTGCTAAATCCTGCATTTTATCCTCCGGTAAAACTTCCGAAATGGATATCGCTTTGGTTTGTATCAGTTTTACAAAATGTCCGTAAATCGTTTGTTTGGTCAGCACTCTGATTGTCGCAATATCCGCAATTGATTTCTTTTCCACCCACAATTCATAGGTTTCCTGAACCGTTGATTTCTTAGGTGCTGCTGTTTTTGATTTTTTCGAAGTATAGCGTTCCACGTCTTTTTCGTCTTCAATCAGCGTGATATTTACTTCCTTGAATTGATTTTGTATGGCTTCCGTTTTTCGGCTGATGTATTTTTTTATTTCTGAGGACGTCAATTTCTCTTTCGAAATGGTTTCTCCTGCAACAACGGTTTCTATCAATAATTTGGCCTTCATTAACCGCAGAACGGCTTTGGTTTGCAATTCTTCCAGCACGATTAATTCGTCATAAAACGCTTTCACTTTCTTGATGCGTTTTACTTCCTCTAGTTTCCAAAGGATTTCAAAAACCAAATCGTCCATCGGTTTTAAGAAATAACTGAAAGCGGCTTGAATGCGTTCCGAAACATGATTCAAATCGACGGTTTCCTGACCAAAAAGCTTATTCAATTGCGAAATGAATTTTTTGGATGGATCCAAAAGCTGTTCGATTACTTCCGTTTGCTTTTTGGCCCAAACCGCATGTTTGGATTTCTCTGAAATTTCTGATTTTTCGTTGTAACTGAATTTATGATTGCGCCATTCCTGAGCCAAATCATTCCAATCGAAGGTGTTTATCAGATAGTTATGAATGAAATTTTTGGTTTCAAAATGCAAGGCATTCTCTAAAAACGAATCCGAAGCCTTGTTTAACGAATAATCCATCACATCCTGATCGTTTGAAATGCCATTCATGCGCAGCGGAGAAAGCAAAATAAGCCCTTCTAACGAACGCAAACGCGATAACGCCACATAAGCCTGTCCCGGGAGAAAAACCTGCGAAACATCAAGCGCAGCTTTATCAAACGTCAATCCCTGGCTTTTATGAACCGTAATTGCCCACGCTAATTTGATGGGATAATGCACAAAAGTCCCCAAAACTTCTTCTTCAATTTCTTTGGTGGTTTCATCTACTTTGTAGCGGATGTTTTGCCATTCGTATTTTTCGACTTCTATGGTTTTGTTTTCTTCCGGAAAATGAACCAGGATTTCCTGACTCGATAGCGATTTGATAATCCCCATTTTTCCGTTGAAGTAGTTTTTATCAAACGACAAATCGTTTTTTACAAACATGATTTGCGCGCCCACTTTCAACTGCAGTTGTTGTTCCACGGGAAATATCTTGTCCGGAAAATCTCCTGTTATCTCCGGTTTGTAAATCACTAACTTTCCTTCTAAATCTTCCAAAGCCTGCGCATTCATCGTATCGGCTTTGTTGTTATGCGTGGTTAATGTGATGTATCCTTTGTTAGCTTTTAAATCAAAATCGGGTTTGACGTATTGGTTTAAGGTTTGAATGTCTTCCTGCGAAATCTGGTTGTTGCGTAAATTATTCAAAACCGAGATAAACGTATCGTCGGTCTGGCGAAAAATCTTGGATAATTCAATGTATAAAGGCGGATTTTGCTGTACGACATGCGAATGGAAAAAGAATTTTCCTTTGTAATACGTTTTCAGCGTACGCCATTCTTCGTCCCGAATTACCGGTGGCAACTGCAATAAATCACCGATATACAAGACTTGGACCCCACCAAAAGCAACACTTTTTTTACGTACGGTTTGCATCATATAATCCATCGCATCCAGTAAATCCGCGCGAAGCATACTGACTTCATCGATAATCAACAATTCCATATTGCGAATCACCGATTTCTTCAAACCGCTCATTTTGAAATGCCTGCGCAAGGTGGCCTTGGTTTCAAATTTGGTGTTCTCGGAAAATTGAGGCGATGAATTGTCCGGAATGAATCCTCCAAACGGCAACTGAAACATCGAATGAATCGTTACGCCGCCAGCATTTAACGCGGCAATTCCCGTTGGCGCCACAACAACGGTGTTCTTGTGCGTAGTTTGGATAATTTCCCGTAAAAGGGTGGTTTTTCCGGTTCCTGCTTTCCCGGTTAGGAAAACGGATCGATGGGTTTGATTGATGAATCGTAAGGTATAAGCGGCGGCTTCTGAAATGGTTTGCATTAGGCGTGTATATATAAAGCTAAAGTATTGAAAATTAGGAATACTATTTTAATTTTTGGAAAACATTTTAGGATTATAATTCGACTATTTTTTAGCCCTGATAGCAGCGAAAATCTTCGAAATTTAGAAAGTGATTTTTTTCTGGCCGGAAAAGAGCGACTAAAAGAAGCTCCTTTCCTGGGTAAGAAAAAACACTTTCTAAACGAGAGATTACAGCGGATAGCGGGAAATAGCTTCAAAAAAAATGCCTTCAATCTAGTTGTAGACGAAGGCAGTTTTTTGAATTAATATAAAAAATTATTTTTTAGCTTCTGCTTTTTCTTCCGTTTTAGCAGGTGCTTTGTATTTATCGTTCAAGGCTTTGATGATTTCTTTTGTGATATCAAATTTGTCTTCAGCGTATAAAATTGAAGCCGCGTCACCTGTACCGTAGATGTATGCATATCCTTTTTCTTTACCGTACGTTTTGATGAATTTTTTCACTCCGCTTACTAAAGAATCCATTTCTTTTCCGCTTTCTTGTTGCAATTCTTGAGACAACGCTTGTTGCGCGTAACTCAATTGTTGCTCTTTCTTTTGCAATTCAGCACCTTTTTGTTGTGCCCATGCCTGACCGTTGGCTTGTGCCTGAGCTTGAAAACTTGCAGCCTCTTGTTTGAAACGATTAATTTCAGCTTCTAGCTGTCTTCCTTTTTCTTCTGCCTTTGTTTTATATTTTGCTTCAAGGTCTTTTGCCTCTGTATATTCTTTCATTAATTCAGAAGTGTCTACGTAAGCTGTTTTTACTTCCTTAACTTCTGCAGGTTTATTACAAGCAACAAGTGAAATTGAAAGTGCGATAATTACTAATGCTTTTTTCATTTTGGTTAATTTCTAATTTTTAAGTATTGGAGACAAAAATATAAAAAAATAGATAGCATTGACATAAAGTTTAAAAAATGCTACTTTTTTATGATATAAGATTTTATTATTGTGATTTATGAATGCATAATTTATGACTATTAAAAATGGCTTCTATATCTTTTAAATAAACTAATTAGTCTAAAAATCCGATAATCACCCTCGATTTCATCAAAAAATACACTTAAATGCGCTTAAAATGATTTTTAGTTATTTTTTAGGATGTAAATGTGTGAAGAATACTCAAAATTCTTCTTCGCTTTCCAATTCGATTGCAATCCGACAAAAAAGGCTTTTATATAATTCATTTTACCCGTTTTGTATTTTTCCGAAAGCAAAGCAACATAAAAAGAGTCGAACTTCATAGGAAGCACTTTTACCAATTTCATTTCTTCTTTTTCGAAAAGCATTTTTATTGCCGTTTTTGAAAAATGCCAAAAATGAATTGGCACATCATAAGCGGCCCAAAACTTTCCGTAATGTTTTGCATCGAAAGATTTGAAATTAGGAACCGCAATTATTAAAGTTCCGTTTGGTTTTAATAATCGTTTCAATTCTTTGATTTGGTTTTCCAAATTAGGAACGTGTTCCAAAACATGCCACATCGAAATCACATCAAAAGAATGATTGTCTAATTCGCTAGTTTCTCCAACAAATGAAACGCCTTTCTTTTTTGCAATCGCTTTTGCTTTTTCGCTTGGCTCCACTCCTATGGTATACCAACCGTTTTCTTTGGCCACAGATAAAAAATCTCCTGTTCCGGCACCAATATCTAAAATGCTTCCTTTACTAGATTGCAATGAATTAATTAAATTCAATTTGTTTTTAAGCGCAATAGTTTTTACAAAATGATATGCTTTTTCAAATAAAGATCGTTTGCTGTCTGTGTGTGAAATATAATCAACGCTTTCGTAGTACTTTCCTAGATTTTCTAAACTGGGTTGCGGAGACGTAATCAGCATGTCTAATTTGGCGTCATGATATAAGTCGAAAATTTCCTGAGAAACAGAATAATCTTTAACGGTTAAAAAAGGCTGTTGGTTTGAAATATCCATTAATTAATAGTGCTTTTATATTTTAATTTTAAACTAAACCCTGAAAACACCAACGGATGCTTTCAGGGCTGAATTATTTATTTTTGTGATTCTTCAATTATAGCAAGGCTTCACAGCGTAGTTTCACGTGGAACAGTTGATTTAAGATTGAAGATTTAGAATCAAAAATCGTTACCCGAGAGCTATGCTCGAACTGGCGAAGCAATCTTAAATCTGCAATCACAAATCCTATCGCCCCATATAAATCAACAACACCGAAACATCACTTGGCGAAACACCACTGATTCTTGATGCTTGAGAAATGGTTACCGGACGAATCTTGCTTAATTTTTGCTTTGCTTCAATTGACATCGATTTAATTTTATCATAATCGAAATTCTCAGGGATTTTTACATCTTCCAATCGAAGCAGTTTATCTGCATTGTTTCTTTCTTTTTCGATATAACCAGAATACTTCACTTGAATTTCGGCTTGTTCCAAAATTTCTTGGTCCAAATCATTCTCCGCAACATAAGCTGCAACCTTTTCAAATTTCATGATGTCTTCCAAATCAATTTGCGGACGAGAAAACACTTTAAACATTTTATCTCCTTGTGTAATCAGAGCCGTATCTTTTGATTCTAAAATAGGATTTGCTTCCGCAACCGAAATGCTTGTTTCTTTGAAGAAAGCGACCATTTTTTCAGATTCATTTAATTTGTGCTCCATTCTACGCAAACGCGCTTCTGAAGCCAAACCTATTTCATGGGACATTGGCGTCAATCTGAAATCGGCATTATCCTGACGCAACAACGTTCTGTATTCCGCACGAGACGTAAACATTCTGTACGGCTCTTCTGTTCCTTTCGTAATTAAGTCATCAATAAGAACTCCGATGTATGCTTCGTCTCTTTTTAAAATTAACGGCGCTTTTTCATGCACTTTTAAATGCGCATTTATTCCAGCCATCAATCCTTGAGAAGCCGCTTCCTCATATCCTGTAGTTCCGTTTATTTGTCCGGCAAAATATAATCCTTCAACCAATTTTGTTTCCAAAGTATGTTTCAATTGTGTCGGTGGGAAATAATCATATTCGATTGCATAACCCGGACGAAAGAATTTTACTTTCTCAAATCCCGCAACAGAACTTAACGCTTTGAATTGAATGTCCTCAGGAAGTGATGTAGAAAATCCATTTACGTAAACTTCGCAGGTATTCCATCCTTCCGGCTCCACAAACAATTGATGTCTTTCCTTATCAGCAAAACGATTTATTTTATCTTCAATTGACGGACAATATCTAGGCCCAAGACTTTTTATTCTACCGTTGAACATTGGCGAACGATCAAAACCTTCTCTCAAAATATCGTGAACTTCAAGAGACGTATACGTCATGTGACACGATTTTTGAATAACCAACGGCGAAGTCACATCCGAATAGGAAAACTTATCCGGCTTGGCATCTCCTTTTTCCTCGTTCATTTTCGAATAATCCAAAGATCGCCCATCGACTCTAGGAGGCGTTCCTGTTTTCATTCGTCCTGATTGAAAACCAGCCGCAACTAAATCTTCGGTAATTCCATACGCAGCACTCTCACCTGCTCTTCCGCCACCAAATTGTTTTTCGCCAATATGAATCAAACCATTCAGGAAAGTCCCATTGGTCAACACAACCGATTTAGATCGAATCTCTACTCCAAGCGAAGTGCGGATTCCTTTTATCTTTCCGTTTTCAATAATCAAACCTTTCACCATCTCTTGATAAAAATCAAGATTTGGAGTTCCTTCCAGCATCATTCTCCACTCCTCAGCAAAACGCATTCGGTCACTTTGAACACGCGGCGACCACATTGCAGGACCTTTGGACTTGTTCAACATCTTAAACTGGATTGCAGTCCTGTCTGAAACAATTCCTGAGTATCCTCCAAGCGCATCAATCTCACGCACAATTTGTCCTTTGGCAATACCGCCCATCGCTGGGTTGCATGACATCTGGGCAATATTCTGCAAGCTCATTGTAACCAATAAGGTTTTTGAACCCAGATTTGCAGCAGCAGCGGCGGCCTCAGAACCGGCATGTCCTGCGCCCACAACTATCACATCATATTCACTTAGAAACATCTTCTTTTATAATTTAATCCTTATTCGGGATTGCAATTTTGAAATCTATTTTATTGTTCCACGTGAAACATTGTAAACTTATTCTTCAAACCCAAACTACATGTTCCACGTGAAACACTTTGGGTTTGAAATTTAAACCTCTGCTATTGTTCCACGTGAAACATAGCGATTTTTTCATCTTCTTTACTCCTCATTAAAAGCTCTTCAGCTTCGCCTTTGTCTTTGTAGCCACAGTAATGTAAAATTCCATGAACCAAAACACGCTTTAATTCTTCCTCAAAAGAAACATTGAAATCAGCGGCATTGTCTTTCACTCTTTCGACAGAAACAAAAATATCACCGTGCAATTCATTACCCATAGAATAATCAAAGCTGATGATGTCCGTTAACGTGTCGTGATCGAGATATTCCACATTGATTTTATGAAGATACTCATCGTCACAAAAGATGTAATTAATCTCTCCCTCTTTCTTGTTTTCCGAAGTAATAACATTTCCCAACCAAGTAGCTACAGCTTCATCGTTATCTAAATTAAAGTCGGTTTCGTAATTAAAATTGATCATTTTTTATTAAAATATTCTTGAACCTTTTGATTAAAATTCGAGCGCAAAGGTAAGGATTGTCTATTTAATATTTCTATGCTATTCAAATAATCTAATAAAGCAGCTGGCAGCGCATTAGATTGATTATTAAACTCCTTTTTGTTGGTTTCAGATTGGCGCTTGTTTTCCTCTCCTTGTTGTTGAATGGCGGAATTTAATTTCAACAATTCCTGTTTCACATTCAGTATCTTTTGAAGCGTTTCGTTCTTAAAACCTTTGTTCAATAATTGCTTTTCAATTTGCTTCATTTGTTCCAAAGCGCTTTGTCCATTACCCCCCAATCCTTGTTTGTTCAATTCGTTTTGCAATGCTTCTCGCAATTGCTTTTGCTCTTTATAAATCTCCATTATAGCTTGCGCATCACCTTCGCCTCCCTCTCCTTCTTGACCCGATTCGCCAGACTTGCCTTGTTTACCATTTTGCCCTTTTTGACCATCACCCGGTTTCTCTCCTTTTTTAATCCCGTCTTTCATTTTCTCGCCAAGACCTTCTTGCTTTTTAATAATATCCGGCAGTTGCATTCCTTGCCCATGACCCGGCTTCGGTTTTCCGGAACCCATTCCTGACATTTGCATTTGCATATTATTAAGCATGTCACTTAGAAAATCTGCTAGTTTATTAGCCGCTGAAATAGTATATTGTTGATGCGACAACCCTTTTGGCACTTGAGCATCGGTTAAACTGGACAAAGATTTATCTACGTTGTAAATTACATTCCCTATTTCTTTGGTGATGTCCTCCGCAATTTTTGGATTGCGCAACGACATCGCAAACAAACTATCGTCAACATGTTTAAACTGTTGTTTTAAATCCTGCTGTATTTTAATGTTTTTATTAAACGCCGGAGATCCTGATTTGTGCTTTTTAAACTGGTCCATCAAGTCTTCCTGTGACAAAGAAAACGCTAATAAATTATCTAGGATTTGTCGCAACATGGCAACATCTTCCTGCAACTGTTCCATCTCTGACCCCTCCAAAGTTTGTGCCATTTTTTGCGACATCTCTTTCATCTTTTTGGAAGCGCTTTTTTGATTTGGCTTTGCCTTTTCTTTTTTGTCTTTCTTCAATTCCTCAGAAGCTTTCTTTAAATCTTCGTCAATACTTTTTTCTTTGGCATCGTCTTTTGGTAAATCCAAAGGTGATTTTAACTCCTTATTTTCTTTTTCTAAATCATTCAAATCTTCTTGGATTTTGTCAAACTCAGCATTGATGTCTTCCTGTTTATCCAGTTTATTTTCCTTTTCGTCATTGGATAATTTGTCTTGTTTTTCAGAAAGCTTGTCCAGTTTATCCCCTAATTGTTCTGCTTTCTTTTCTACATAAAACCTCTTGGTCAATTCCACCAACTGTTCTAAATTCTTGGTTTGGTTTTTACTGTTTTGTTTGAATTTATCCAACTTAGACAACAACTCTTCATTCTGAATTTTATCGTTCAGTTCTTTCAGTTCGTCTAAAAGCTTCTGGTTTTTTTCCAATTCCTTTTCCGCTTTGTCCATTCGTTTTTGAAGCTCCTCTTTCAACTCATCCTTTTTATCGGTTTTAAATTGCTCCAAATTATCGTTCATTTTTTTAGTAAATTCCTTCATCATCTCATCTTGTTTCATTTGACGCTTGATAAAATCATTTACTTTTTGCTGATCTTTGAAATCCAAATTTTCTTTTTCTTTCCCGGTTTTTTGCAACTTCTCCATTTCAGAGATTTGCTTATCCTGATTTTTTAAAGACTTTTCTAAACTATTGATGTTATCGTTTTGCTGTTGCAAAATTTGATCTTCCTTCTCTTCATCTGTAGAAACGCGATTAGAGAAAACCGAAGATTTCGTGCTTTTGAAATTATGTATCGCATCATTATCAAAAACTTCAAAATAATAATCATAAGACACGCCTTGCTCTACCGGAAGATTGCTTGGAAACGAAAACACGAATTGATCAAACGCACTTTTCTTAATAGCAATTGTTCCACGTTTAGCGGTTTGTGGTTTCTCTCTTTCGTAATAGACAATCTGAAGTTTAGACAAACCATAATCATCCGAGATTTGACCTAAAACATAATTTTTGGCGACCTTCAAACTGTCCGGAGCATTGTTGACATTGATCGTTGGGAACTGATCTTTGACAACAGTAAGCTGATAATTGAGTTTTTCGTAGTTTTTTACCTTCTCATTTGAAGTAAGGATTTGATAATCTGTGTTTTGAAGTATATTTTTAGATAAAATAAAGGTGTTTTCTGTTTTCGAAAAAGAAGCATTGGTAATTCCGTCCATCCAAGCTACATTCTGTGTCGCTTGCGTATTCATTTTCCAAGTCACACGCGTTCCTTCCGGAATAACCGCATTTCCCGTTCCTTTGATTGTTTCCGATTTTTTATTCAAATACGAAGGAAAGTTCAACTGCATTTCGAAATTAGCTATCGAAGGAACAGTTATCACTTTCAATTCATAATTTGGAGAAGAAATAGTATTTCCCTCCACGTGGAACAAAATGTTTTCTGAAGGCTTCGCCATCTTAAATTGAAATTCACCTGCTTTAGTCGATTCCATAAAATAACTTTCATCGCCAATAAAAATCATCGCATTCTCAGGAACAATTTTTCCTTCGGTTTTAATTCGAAGTATAAAATCCTTTCCTTGTTCGGTTTGTAAATTCGGATTTAGAACCACGAATTTAAAAGGAGCCGGCGGCAGAAAAGCCGAATTGAAATGCACTACTCTATTCAAACTTTGAGAAATCATACTGCTGTTTCCCGAGAAATAAAAGAAAGCAAATAACAAAATTGGAATTAAAGCCAAAGGAAAATACTTTCTGTTTCCGTTGTAATTTATGGCGTTCCCAAAAGGGATTGGTTGCAATGCATTGGCTTTTTGTTCAATCGATGCGGCCAATAATTCCGATTTATTCTGATAACTATCAGAATCCGATAATTGTAAAAAGTTAGTCAGCTTGTCACTTACTTCCGTAAAATGATTACCAATAATTTCCGAAGCCTGATTGTAATCGATTCCTTTTTGAAGTTTGAATAATTTAAAAATTGGAAACAAAATGAAACGAAACAACAAATACACTTCTACTCCAATGAAAGTCCAAAATAAAATGGTTCTTCCCATTGGCTTGAGCCAAAGAAAATATTCGACAAAAAGCGTAAATAGAAAATACAACAATCCTAAACCGATAAAGAAAATAGTTCCCCGTATCAATTCGTTGGTATAAAACTTCCTGATGAAAGCTTCTAATTTTTGATAAATAAATTGCTGATTTTCCAAAATTTATGCTTTGTTTTTTGTAACCAATAAAAGTAATAATTTATATGAATAAAGAAATGTTAAAAATCATCAAACTCATTAATCTTACATTATCTCATTTTCAAATAATCCAATTGAGTAATCGAATTTGTATCTTCGCAAAAAAATTTACAGCAATGTCTAAACAAGTTCGGGTGCGTTTTGCACCAAGTCCAACTGGACCTTTACATATTGGCGGAGTTCGTACCGCATTATTCAATTATTTGTTTGCCAAAAAAAACAATGGTGTTTTCTTCCTGAGAATTGAAGATACCGATCAAAACCGTTTTGTTCCAGGTGCCGAAGAATATATCATGGAAGCGCTGGAATGGTTAGGAATTGCGCCAGATGAGACTATTGGTAAAAACGAAAAATTTGGTCCATACCGTCAAAGCGAAAGAAAAGATTTGTACCAACAATATGCTGCTGAATTAATCAATTCCGGTAACGCGTATTATGCTTTTGATACAGCCGAAGCTTTGGATGCAGCAAGAAAATTAGAAGAAGAACAGGGAAAAACCTTTATATACAATCACCATAACCGAGAAAAACTGGACACTTCGTTAGTGATTTCTGCAGACGAAACTGCTAAAAGAATTGCTGATGGAGAACATTATGTAATCCGTTTTAAAACTCCCGTAAATGAAACGTTGCATTTGCATGACATTATTCGTGGCGATGTGAAATTTGAAACGAATCTTTTAGACGATAAAGTATTGTTCAAAAGTGACGGAATGCCAACCTATCATTTGGCTAATATTGTGGATGATCATTTAATGGAAACTTCGCATGTAATTCGTGGTGAAGAATGGTTGCCATCAATGCCTTTGCACGTTTTATTGTACAGAGCATTTGGCTGGGAAGCACCGCAATTTGCACATTTACCATTGATTATGAAACCTGTTGGAAACGGAAAATTATCCAAACGTGACGGTGACAAAATGGGATTTCCAGTTTTCCCGTTGGATTGGAAAACTGCAGAAGGCGTTTCATCCGGTTACAGAGAAAAAGGATTTTTCCCGGAAGCCGTAATCAACTTTTTGGCATTATTGGGTTGGAATGACGGAACAGATAAAGAATTATTCTCGCTGGAAGAATTAGTTGAAGCATTTGACTTGAACAGAGTACATAAATCCGGAGCTAAATTTGATCCGGAAAAAAACAAATGGTTCAATCACCAGTATTTAATCAAACAGGAAGATGCAACTTTGGCGAAAGCCTATGCTCCTATTTTGGCTGAAAAAGGGTTTTCTGTAACGGAAAGTGTCTTAACAAAAGTGGTTTCTTTAATCAAAGAACGTGCGCATTTTGCTTCTGAATTTTGGGAAATGAGTGATTTCTTTTTTGTGGCTCCAACAGCCTATGATGAAAAAGCAAGCAAAAACTGGAAAGCCGAAACACCAGCATTGATGCAGGAATTAATCTCTGTTGTGGAGGAAATTACCGATTTCACTTCTATGAATATCGAAACCATTGTAAAAGACTGGATGACGAAAAACGAAATTGGAATGGGAAAAGTAATGCAACCCTTTCGTTTGAGTTTGGTTGGCGCTCTGAAAGGTCCTCACCTATTTGATATTGTTGAAGTAATAGGAAAAGATGAAACAGTTAACAGAATTCAAAAAGCAATAGCAACTTTATAATTTTTTAAACACAAAGTTCACTAAGAAGGCTCAAAGTTCACTATGATTAATTTAGTGAATTTTGAGCCTTCTTCATTATATTCTTATGTGATTAGTTATAAATAAATAATCAAATTTCCGTTTAGAATCCCTGGATTTCCTTTGAAATTTACTCCTAAATTCTTGTTGTTTAAGTTTTCAAGCATATTATTAATTCCATATTGATACGAAAGATTAGCTCTGAAATGACGGACTCCAAACGTGATTCCAACTGTTGGATAAAAATTAAAATTCGAAATGGCTCTAATATCTTTGGCTAATAATGTAGTTCCAGAAATGATATTGTTTTCATCATTGTTATCAATATTTAATTTTCCGTTTACTTGAACAATGGGTCCAAATTCAATACTCAAATGATTTTCAATAAGCCTGTAACTCACTTGTAAAGACACTTGAGCTGACGCCAATTTATAGTTAACATCTTCCTTTGCCAAAGTCAAAGTGTTCGTTGCAACAGAAAAATTATTCTCGCTAAATTGAATGTTATACACCATGTCCCAATTATTATAGAAATTTCCTCGCATAGAAAGTCCTGCATTCCAACCCAATTCAGGTTTAGTTTGAAAGTTATTCGTGTTTAAAGTAAATTGATTGACTCCAAAAACAATTCCTATTCTATTTGAATCCCTGTATTCATATTGAGCAAAGGTTGCCATTGAAATGAAAACAAAAAATAAAGTAAGCGATATCTTTCTCATATAATTGAAATTTACAAAGACAAACCTAAAGTTTTTTTGTAAATTGTGAGATAATTTTTAACTAAAAACAAAAAATATTATGAATATTGCGTTAATTATCCTACTAGTCTTTGGGTTCTTCATTTTACTGTCTTCTTTTTTTACGGTAAAACAGCAAACGGCCGTTGTTGTAGAACGATTTGGAAAATTTTTAAGTATCAGACAATCCGGTTTGCATTTGAAAATTCCTTTAATAGATCGAATTGCAGGACGCGTGAATCTAAAAATCCAGCAATTAGATGTTATCATCGAAACAAAAACTAAAGACAACGTTTTTGTGAAACTAAAAGTTTCAGTTCAATTTATGGTTATTAAAGAGACTGTTTATGATGCTTTTTATAAACTGGAATATCCACACGATCAAATTACTTCTTATGTGTTTGATGTTGTTCGTGCTGAAGTTCCAAAATTAAAACTGGATGATGTTTTTGAAAGAAAAGATGATATTGCCATTGCGGTAAAAAGAGAATTGAATGAAGCCATGACTACTTATGGATACACGATTATCAATACTTTGGTAACTGATATTGATCCAGATATTCAAGTAAAAAATGCCATGAATAGAATTAATGCGGCTGATAGAGAGAAAACAGTAGCTGAATTTGAAGCTGAAGCATCAAGAATTAGAATTGTAGCCAAAGCCGAAGCTGAAGCAGAAAGCAAACGTTTACAAGGACAAGGTATTGCGAACCAAAGAAGAGAAATTGCCAAAGGTTTAGTAGAAAGTGTGGATGTTTTGAACAGAGTTGGAATAAACTCTCAGGAAGCTTCGGCATTGATTGTAGTAACACAACATTATGATACTTTGCAAGCTATTGGTGCTGACACAAATTCAAATCTGATTTTATTACCCAATTCTCCACAAGCTGGAAGCGACATGCTCAATAATATGATTGCATCTTTTAGTGCATCCAACCAAGTGGGTGAAATGATGAAGAAAGCCAGCAGAAAGCCAAAACCAAAAACAGAGGAAAATAATATAGGATCTCAAATTCCTGAGAAACCTGAAACTCCTGAAACAGAAGAGTAATTTACTAAAATCTATAAAAAAAGAGGCTTAATTGCCTCTTTTTTTGTTTGAAATCCACCTTTTAACAAAAGGTACAGCTGTATTCAAAATAAAAGGAAAAGCTGTTTTAATAAGCACTCCGTAAGGTATTGCTGAACTATAATTTCCTATTAAATCACTTACAATGTGTTGCGGTGTTAAGTTTTCTTTCGTTTTTTGAAAACCATAAGCCATTTTTTGATAACTGATTTCTTTTTCAATCTTTAAAATTTCCAGTTCCCTATCAATTTGAGCATAGGATGTATATTTTTTGGTTTCCATAAGTTAGTCGTTAAAAAAGATTTCTGAAAATTTCTCTAAAATTGGTCCTTCAACGATTTTATCTTTTATAGAAAATAAAATTACTGTTATCAAAAGATAAACTCCACCAACGATTAAAAATCCCAAAGCATAACTGTCTAAAGCTATGCCTATAGCTAACGCGGCGGCTACAGAACAAAACAATAAAACCATACTAAAACATAATAAAATCAATGAAAACTTTATTATCATGGTTGTTGATTTCATTGCAACCTTGAAACCCCGCAATTTATAATAAGCCGCAGTGCTTTCTAAATAAGCTTTGGCTTGTTCTTGAATGTTTTCTGTATTTTCTTTTAGTTCTTCAAAAGCCATGGGTTTATTTTTAGGATTTGATACAATAGGTAAATCAAAATTATTTTTGAAGTTTAGCGTTCTGCCTCTTTAATTCAGCCAATTTTTCTTCTAAGAAAGAAATTACATCTTCGGTCTTGTGACTCATATTTGAAACCAATTCTTCGTAAGTTTCCTCTAAGTCATATTTTGCACTTGTGAATTTATCTTTCAATTCTAAAGATGCAGTATCAAAACCATCTTTAATTTTCCCTCTTGTTTTAGAACCTTTATCTGGTGCAAACAAAATTCCTATTCCAGCTCCAATAGCTACTCCGGTTAAAACAGCCACCAATGTATTTCCTGCATTATTCGACATAATTCTAAATTTTAAAAGTTTGTTTCATAAAGATACGGATTTATTAACAACAACCCGTTAACAACTCGTTAAAGTGCAATTTTACAAGGCAAAAAGCAAATAAAAGCAAGCTGTTACACGTTTATTTGAATTTCGTATTGAGTGTTATTTATTCTAAAAAACGGTCTTAGAATCGATTTATAGGTGTCGTTTTTGATTGAAAAAAAGTATTAAAAATAGTGTTTTTATAAGAAATTACAATAATAAAAAAAGCCCTCTAAAAAGAGAGCTTTTGATTGATAAAATCTATTTAAAAAATAAACCTTATATTTTAAGATCATTTAATAATTGTAACACTTTTTCGTTTTTCTCGTTCGTTTTTAATTCTGAAAGTTGAACTTTGAAAAGAGTAAAATTATTCAAATCATTTTGTAAATTTTCAATGGCTAAAATTCTAACGGCTGCCATTTGACTTTTTAATGACATCGTATATAATTTTGTCAAAGCTTCTTCTTCGATATCTTTTACCTGCACTTTATCTGAATGATGCAAAATCAAATTTGAAAACAACAACGAGTTATTATCATTCTTGATATTTTTGACAATAGTCTGAATGATTAAACTGTAATTATCAATACTTTTTATGTTATCAACAATACTGTTTAAAATCAAATTGGCATTGTTTTCATCCTTTTCTTTTACATATTTATTGATTTCTTTTTGAGTGTTCATCAATAAATTTTCTTCTTTTTTGCCTTTTTCTTCCCATGCATCTTTCAATCCAACGGTTTTATTAAATACAATTTTACCTTCGGCTGTATCTTTATCCACATTGAAATAACCCAAACGTTGAAACTGGAATTTCTCTCCAGATTGTACTGTTCCCAAACTTGGTTCTACAAATCCTTTCACAATTTGTAACGAACTAGGATTCATAAATTCCAAGAAATTTTTCTCTTTATGACTGTCTGGCGCTTCATCGATAAACAAACGATCGTAAAGACGAACTTCAGCTTCCAAAGCATGCTCTATAGAAACCCAATGCAGGGTTCCTGCCACTTTTCGTTGACTGGCTTCGCTCCCACTTCCGCTTCTACTGTCTTCATCATACGTTACATGAATCTCCGTAATAGTTCCTGCAGCATCTTTTATAATACGTTCTCCTTTAATGATATAAGCGTTTTTAAGACGTACTTCTCTGCCTAAACTCAATCGGAAAAACTTAGCCGGAGCATCTTCTAAAAAGTCTTCTCTTTCAATATATAATTCTTTTGAAAAAGGAACTTTTCTAAATCCTGCGCTTTCATCTTCCTGATTATTTTCGGCTTCCAGCCATTCTTCTTTATCTTCCGGATAATTAGTGATTACCAATTTTATTGGATCTAAAACCGCCATAACTCTTGGAGCCGTTTTATTCAAATCTTCGCGTAAGCAAAATTCCAAAAGTGAAAAATCAATTATATTTTCTCTTTTAGCAACACCAATAATTTCACAAAATTTACGAATAGAATTTGCTGTATAACCTCTTCTTCTCAATCCTGAAATAGTTGGCATTCTAGGATCATCCCAACCATTTACTATATTTTCCTGAACCAATTGCAACAGTTTTCGCTTGCTCATTACGGTGTAATTCAAGTTCAAACGGGCAAATTCATATTGATGTGGTTTTACTTTTGAGTCATCATAAATTTGGTCCAAAAACCAGTTGTACAATTCCCGGTGCATGACAAATTCTAACGTACAGATAGAATGCGAAATTTGTTCTATATAATCACTTTCGCCATGTGCAAAATCATACATTGGATAGATTTTCCAATCGTTTCCGGTTCTGTGGTGATGACGGTGTAAAACACGATACATCAATGGATCACGCATCAACATATTAGTCGAAGTCATATCAATTTTAGCACGCAAAACATGACTTCCTTCCTCAAAATCACCATTTTTCATTCCTTCGAATAAAGTAAGATTTTCTTCAACCGAACGGTTTCTGTAAGGTCCATCAACTCCAGGTTGTGTAGGCGTACCTTTTTGCTCAGCCATCTCTTCTGAAGATTGACTGTCTACGTAAGCTTTACCGTTTTTAATCATTTTTACAGCCCAATCGTATAATTGTTGGAAGTAATCCGATGCATACCTTTCTTCGGCCCAATTGAAACCCAACCATTGTAAATCTTCCTTTATAGCATCTACATATTCCTGCTCTTCTTTGGCTGGATTTGTATCGTCAAAACGCAAGTTAATTGGCGCATTGTACCTTAATCCTAATCCAAAATTCAAGCAAATCGATTTAGCATGACCTATGTGTAAATACCCATTAGGTTCTGGTGGAAAACGGAAACGTAATTTATCTTTGGGAAAACCGTTTGATAAACTGTCTTCAATTATTTGTTCTATAAAATGGAGTGATTTTTCTTCAGTTGACATTTTTTTGTTTTATTTTAGCAAAGATAAAAAATAGATATTAGATAATAGACTTTGAGATAATAGATATTAAATTCAAGTAAATGCAATACTTTTTATTGCTTAAAAACACAATCCAATAAAAAATGGGAATCATAAAACTTAAAAATATCAGAACCTACTCTTACCACGGTTGTTTAATTGAAGAGGGAAAAATTGGTTCTGATTATTCAGTAAACTTAGAAATCAAAACCGATTTAAGAAAATCCAGTATATCAGATGATTTGAAAGATACTGTGGATTACGTGCTTTTAAATAGCATTGTGGAAGAGGAAATGGCCATACGGTCGAACTTATTAGAACATGTTTCAAATCGTATCGTAACCCGAATTTTCAGTGAAATCCCTGAAATTTCAAGAATTATTTTACAAGTTTCTAAACTAAATCCTCCTATTGGTGGTGATGTTGAAGCAGTTACTATCGAAATGGAAGAATATAGAAGTTAAATAAGAGATGTTTAAAAAGGGTAAAAAAATATTTTTTTAAACTTTTAATCTTTAATCTTTTAAACTTTAAACTTTTTAAGTACTTTTGCCATCCGTTCAACTACGGCGTCGTGGCCGAGCGGCTAGGCTGGGCTCTGCAAAAGCTCCTACTCCGGTTCGAATCCGGACGATGCCTCAAAAACCTTCAAAGCAATTTGGAGGTTTTTTTTGTGTCTAATTTTTAGTAAAAATTAAGTAAAGTTATGGTTCGAATCCGTCCCGATAGCTATCGGGAGATGCCTCTAAAACCTTCAAAGCAATTTGGAGGTTATTTTTTGTCTAATTTTTAAGAAAAATTAAGTAAAGATAACGTTAGAATCCGTCCCGATAGCCATCGGGAGATGCCTCTAAAACCTTCAAAGCAATTTGGAGGTTTTTTTTATGCCTAATTTTTATGGAAAATTAAGTAAAGTTACTGTTCGAATCCGTCCCGATAGCTATCGGGAGATCCCTCTAATCCTTTCTAGAAATAGAAGCCTTTTTTATGTCAAATTTTAATAAAAAAGACAAAAAAATTTCCATAGATAAGCCATAAACCAAAAACTTAAATGAATTTATATTCCTTAGATGTTGAAAATTACAAAACATATAAGAAACATAAGTTCATTTAAAAAATCATTCGATTTAATTACAGTAAAACTAAAATAATTTAAATAGTAGATAGTAAAAAAGCCTTGAATCTAATTAATTTAGAGTCAAGGCCTTTACTGTTTTTATAAAAATTATTATCTATTTATTTATCTATTTTTTCAAATGCTTTTTTAACCATTTCTTTTTCTTCCGGGAACCAACCTTGGGTGATTAAAACCATCCCAAAAACCATCATTACAATACTGATTCCTTTCTTAATTTTAAGAATATTTACAGGTGTTAGTTTTGTTTTTAATTGCTTAGCTAATAGCATTTTAATACAATCAATAAACAAATAAGAAACAACTACTGATATAAAAAAAGTCATCATTCTGGACGTTTGCATTTCTAGTTTTGGCCCTACTGAAATAATAATGGCCAACCAAAAACCAAGAACACCTATATTAATAATATTCAACAGAAACCCTTTTATAAAAAGGCTTAAATAGTTTTTTTTCACTATTTCCCTGTCAATAATATCAGTGTTTATTTTTTCTTCTTTTTTTAATTGTATGAAGGAAATTATACCATAAGCTAACATCAATACACCCCCAAAAATGAAAAGTGCCGGTTGATCTTTTAAACTTTGAATCAACCTGTAACTGCCTAAATAAGCAATTCCAATAAAAACAATATCTCCTAAAACTACGCCTAAATCAAATACTAAAGCAGCTCTAAATCCTTTTATAATACTTGTTTCCAGTAAAATAAAAAAAACAGGACCAATCATAAAACTCAAAAAAATTCCCCAAGGAATACCAGATAAAATATCGTTTATCATTAAAAATTTAAATTTATTACCATAAAATCTAAACCAAAGTACTAATTTTTTTCTAAAATAGTACCGCCAATGAAAACTTCCTTGTTAATCTGTTTTGGTTTACCATAGATAAAAATAGAGCCTCCTGCTTTTACTTTTGCATCAACCAATGTAGTTGCATGTATTTCAGATTTTCCTCCTGCAGCAACGCTTATTGATGTTTGTGTAGTATGTAAATCCTTTGCTTTTAGAATGCCACCTGACGTAATAACAACATCTTGATTTGTGGCTTTACCTGAAATATCAATTATTCCTCCAGAATTTGCCTTTACATTCACTTTATCAACATCCATTTCAATGTTTATTTCAGCACCTGATTTTGCATTCAAATCCAACATCGTTTGTTTAAAATCAGCTTCACTTGAAACATAACTTCCCTCGCTTGCACTGATACTTTCAATATTTTTGTAATATAATTTTATTGTAATAGCATCACCTGATAATAGTTTTGGAAAAGGCATTCTGATTTTTAATTCTCCATTTTTATTAACCGTTTCCACTTCATCAGCACGGTCTCCCGTTATTACTATTTTATTTTCTGAAGCTGGAATTAATTTTACATTAATTTTATCAAATACTTTTACTTCATCAAAATCTCCTAAGTTTCTGGATACCTGAGCATTTGTTATTTGAGTCAACAATACAAAGGCAATAATTACTAATTTTTTCATTTTTTTTATTTAATTGGTTCTTCAATTCTTCTTAAAAAATTAAAATCCAGTTGTTTTTTAACTAAATCGGCATTTTTTACTTTAACGTAAATTTCATCTCCTAATTGTAATAATTTACCTGAAGTTGCGCCAGTTAGTGCATATTGTTTTTCGTCAAAGGTGTAATAATCGTCTTTTATATCACGTATTCTACACATTCCTTCACATTTATTCTCGATGATTTCTACATAAATTCCCCATTCCGTCACACCAGAAATTACACCTAAAAACTCTTGATCCTGATGATCCTGCATGTATTTTACCTGCATGTATTTGATAGAATCGCGTTCCGCATTGGTTGCCAAACCTTCCATTGTGGAAGAATGAACACACTTCGTTTCATACGTTTCTTCATCGGCTGATTTTCCACCATCTAAATAATGCTGTAATAATCGATGCACCATGACATCCGGATAACGACGAATTGGTGATGTAAAATGTGAATAATAATCAAAAGCCAAACCGTAATGTCCTATGTTATCTGTAGAATATTTGGCTTTACTCATACTTCTAATCGCAAGAGTATCAATTAAATTCTGTTCTTTTTTACCATTTACTTCTTCCATCAACGCATTCAATGATTTTGAAATATCGCCTTTGTTACGGAAATCAATTTTGTAACCAAACTTGGCAATTACCGTTTGCATGGCAATTAACTTATCTTCGTTAGGCTCATCGTGAATCCTGTAAATGAAGGTTTTCTTTTGTTTTCCAATGTATTCTGCTACTTTTTTATTGGCCAAAAGCATGAATTCTTCAATCAAATGATTCGCATCTTTTGATATTTTAAAATAAACACCCTGAGGTTCACCCGCTTCGTCTAAATTAAATTTCACTTCTACTTTATCAAAAGAAATGGCGCCATCGGCCATTCTTCTTTTTCTAAAAATTTTAGCTAATTCATCCATTTTTAGCGTCGCAGCAACAATTGCTGAAGAAACCTGATACGAACTTCCAGTTATAGAAATTTCTTCCGGAATTACATCATCCTTGGTTTCTATAATGTATTGCGCTTCTTCGTACGAGAATCGTTGGTCCGAATAAATTACTGTTCTACCAAACCATTGATTCACCACTTGAGATTTTTCGGTAATTTCGAATATAGCCGAAAACGTATATTTTTCTTCGTTTGGTCGTAATGAACAAGCAAAATTTGATAATACTTCCGGTAACATTGGCACTACACGATCCACTAAATAAACCGAAGTCGCTCTTTGATACGCTTCATCATCCAGGATTGTTCCTTCTTGAAGATAATGGGAAACATCGGCAATGTGAATACCAATTTCATAATTACCATTCTCTAATTTTTTAAATGATAAAGCATCATCAAAATCTTTAGCATCTTTTGGATCAATGGTAAAAGTCAACGTATCTCGCATATCGCGACGTTTGGCAATTTCACTTTCTTCTATCGAGGTATCAATTTTTTGTGCAAATGTTTCTACTTCAATAGGAAACTCTGTTGGTAATCCATATTCAGCAAGAATAGCATGAATCTCTGTATCGTGTTCTCCTGGTTTTCCTAATACTTTTATTACGGAACCAAAAGGACTATCCGCTCTGGCTGGCCAATCT
Organism: Flavobacterium glycogeni; assembly: GCF_048286775.1. Taxonomy (NCBI): domain Bacteria; kingdom Pseudomonadati; phylum Bacteroidota; class Flavobacteriia; order Flavobacteriales; family Flavobacteriaceae; genus Flavobacterium; species Flavobacterium glycogeni. Next base: position 3,684 of record NZ_JBLVPV010000009.1, on the reverse strand, counting down.
TCTATATGAACCAAAACTACATCGCCTTGCTCCGCCTCGCCTATTTTATCCTTTGGAATAAAAATATCAGTATACATTTTTGGATTGGCTGTAGAAACAAAAGCAAAATTAGCTTGAATGTCAATTACACCCACAAAGTCGGTTTTATTTCTTTCAATCACTTCAATCACTTCACCTTCAGGTCTTTTCCCTTTTCTTCGATTGTAAACATACACTTTGACAATATCTTTGTCTAAAGCATGATTCAAATTATTGGTTGGAATAAAAACATCTTCTTCCATTTCAGGACAAACAAAATAAGCTGTTTTACGTCCCGTCATGTCAATTTTACCTTCATAGTAATCCTGACTCACTGCTTTTACTAAATATTTTCCAGGTTCTGATTCTATAATTTTATTTTGCGAAGCCAGAATCTTCAAATCTTTTATAATTTGATTTCTGCTTTGGGTATCATCCAGTTCCAGCTTTGCTCCTATTTGTTTGTAGTTGAATGCTTTATTAGCACTTTGCGATAATATTTTTAGAATTTTATCAGAGAAATCTTTCTCTTTTTTTATCGGCTTTCTTAATCTTTTACTCATAAATCTGTTCTTAAAAGTCTAAAATTACAAAATACTAAACTGTAATCGGTAAAGAGTTCACAGTTTTAAAGAAAATATAACTTTAAAGAATAGTTGTATCTTTATAAAAACAATCAAAATGGAAGACTTTCAAACAATTGCAATTTTTAATTATTCACATGAAATTGTAGTGCTGAAGCATTTATTGGAACAAGAAAAAATTAACTATTTTTTTGAAAACGAAACCTTAGTTTCAGTCGATCCTTTTGGGAGTTTTGCTTACGGTGGAATCAAGCTTAAAATTCACATCAATGATTTTGAAAAAGTACAAAAATTTTTAGACGACTTGAATAACAATCTAACGATCGTTTAAAACAATTAAGAAGTCTAAAATCTATTTTTTGAATTCTAATTTTTTCAAAGTTGTCAACATATATTAATATAAACAAAAAGAAAAATTAAATTTAAATTATTTTTTGGTTGTTATTATAGGGTGTTAATAGTCGCAATAAATTTATTTTAAAATGTATTGAAATCAAGTTTAAAGATGTTATACGGACTTATCAACATAGTTATTTTATACTAAAGTATTCGTTTTAAAGTCTTTTTGAATTTTAATTAACAATGGTTAATAATCTAAAAAGAATAGTTTTTGTAAATAAGTACTTTTTAAAATTTTGTTGATAAACTACTTTTTAATATTGATAACTATTCTAAAAATTCAACGAACTAAATTTGGATTTCTAATGTGGGTTTTGGATTACTTATTTTTTCATTACAACCCAAAAAAACTTCTAATATTCTATCTAAAGTTATGAACATCTTGTGTTAATTTAAAGTTAACTGAATATCAAGCGATTGCATTTTGCTATTAACAATGTAAATTTTTAACATTTTAAATATAAAATCTACATTGATTCACAGCTATTTATATATTTATTAAAATTGTTGATAACTGCTAATCAAATAGTAATCTGACAGTTATAAAGTCTACTATTAATTTTCCTTCTTTATGTTAATCCGTTAAGTTGGCTAAATATTTTTTTTCCACGAATTACACCAATTTTTAAACGAATTTTTAATTAGAATTTTAAGAAATTAGTGTTTTTTCGTGTAATTTGTGGCAACCATTTTTTAATAGGTGTTATAAAGGATAATCATATTAATTTTTATTGCCTTATTTCAATTGTAATAATCTATTAAAGAAGCAAGATTTAAATTCGGCAAAACTAAATTTCTTTATTTAAATTTGCACCACACAACTTAATACATATAAAATGAAAATCTCCATAGGAAACGATCACGCAGGACCAGATTACAAAAAAGCAATTGTCGAAATGCTTAAAGCAAAAGGACATGAAGTAACTAATTACGGAACGGATTCGGCAGATAGTGTTGATTATCCTGATTATGGTCATGCTGTTGCAAAAGATGTATCAGAAGCAAAAGCTGATTTTGGAATTGTAATTTGCGGAAGCGGAAATGGAATTGCCATGACGGTGAATAAATATCCAAAAGTTAGAGCAGGTTTATGCTGGACAAAAGAAATAGCTATTTTAACAAGGCTTCATAATAATGCAAATATTATTAGTATTCCCGCTCGTTTTACTTCAATTCCACAAGCAGTAGAAATGGTAGAAGCGTTCTTAAATACTGAATTTGAAGGTGGAAGACACCAAAACAGAGTAGATAAAATTTCTTGTTAGAATCTTTTATTGACTGAATTAATGTTAATTCAGTCAGTGTGTTGACTGAATTAACATTAATTTAGTCAACGCACTGACTGAATTACTATTTTTTGATTATATTTGGTTTAGGTTTTTAAATCAAATAGAATGGAAAATTATTTAAAAAGAGCACTATTTCAAGATTTTGGTAAAAAAGTACTTCCTAATAAAGTATTAATTTTACTGGGCGCTCGTCGTGTTGGAAAAACCGAACTACTAAAAAATTACCTTCAAACCATTCCTGACGGAAGTTATTTGCAATTGAACGGAGAAGATATCAATGACGCTAATTTACTCAAAGAACGTTCAGTAGGGAATTACAAACGATTATTACTCAATATTGATTTATTGGTTATAGACGAAGCCCAAACGATTCCTGATATTGGACTTATTCTAAAACTAATTGTGGATTCTATTGAAGGAATAAAAATAATTGCGACAGGTTCCTCGATATTTGATTTAAACAATACTCTTGGCGAACCATTGGTAGGACGAAAAAACACCTTATATCTTTTTCCATTGGCACAAATGGAATATTCCAAATACGAAAATTACAAACAAACTACAGAAAAATTAGAGGAAAGATTACTTTTTGGAAGTTATCCGGAACTGATTCAATATTCAGATTGGGAGGATAAAAAAGAGTATTTGTATGAAATCATCAATTCGTATTTACTTAAAGATATTTTAGTTTTTGAAGGAATAAAACACGCCGATAAAATATATGATTTGCTGCGTTTGATAGCGTATCAATTAGGAAAAGAAGTTTCGTTGCAGGAATTAGCAAATCAGTTGCAAATGTCTAAAAATACAGTTGCTACTTATTTGGATTTGCTTTCTAAAGTGTTTATTATCTTTAAAGTAGAAGGGTTCAGTCGCAATCTTCGAAAGGAAATTGTGAAATCCAGTCGTTGGTATTTTTATGACAATGGCATTAGAAACGGCATCATTAATAATTTCAATCGATTAGATTCCAGAACAGATGTGGGCTATTTATGGGAAAATTACTTGGCAGTAGAACGAGTTAAAAAGCAAAATTATTTAAAAATAAAAAGCAATAATTATTTCTGGCGCACTTATGATCAGCAAGAACTAGACTGGCTTGAAGAAACAGCTGATAAATTGTCAGGATTTGAGTTTAAATGGAATGAGACTAAAAAAGTCAAGATTCCTGCCGCTTTCGCAAAAGCCTATCCGGATGCTACTTTTGAAGTAATTAATAAGAGTAATTATTTAGATTTTATAACATAGAAATATGCTATAAAAACCTGCAGTATACCAATTAATACCAAACACATGTATTATATAGTCCAAATTTCATCTAAAAACACATAGCTATATCCACAGATACTCATTACCTCTTTTTTGCTTGTAGCTTTTACGAGGTTAGTAATGAA